>NZ_JAEIJE010000003.1:284091-454867 GCF_016772095.1 Comamonas sp. NyZ500
GCGCAGCTTGTTGCGCCCAGGCACAAGGCACGAAAAGGCCCAATCCGCTGCCCAGCAACACAGCGGCCGCCTTGGTGATGAATGTCATGGTGATGCTCCGCCGGCATGCCTGCCCTTCCATTGGCAGTCTTGTGCAAGCGGAGCAAATCTAGCCTCGCGGCCCCCACAGGGTTCTGACCTCAAGATGACAAATTTGTCATCTTCGCAAACGACCGACTTGCTCGACAATCTGCGCATGAAGCTTCTAGTCATCGAGGACGAAACCAAACTCGCCGAATACTTGCAAAAAGGCCTGGGCGAGGAAGGCTTTGTGGTCGATGCCGCGCACAACGGCATTGACGGCCTGCATCTGGCCACCGAGCAGCCCTACGACCTCATCATTCTGGACGGCATGCTGCCCGGCATAGACGGCCTGGCCGTGCTGGCGGCTCTGCGCCAGTCTCGCCAGACGCCAGTGCTCATGCTCACGGCCCGCGCCCAGGTGGAAGACCGCGTCAAAGGACTGCAGGCCGGCGCCGATGACTACCTGGTCAAGCCTTTTGCATTTTCAGAGCTGGTGGCCCGCATTCATGCACTGCTGCGCCGTGGCCTGCAGGCCCAGGCCACGCCCGAAGCCACTGTGCTGCGCATGGCCGATCTGGAGCTGGATCTGCTGCGTCACCGCGCCACGCGTGCTGGTCAGCGACTGGACCTGACGGCCAAGGAGTTCAATCTGCTGAGTCTGCTGCTGCGGCGCCAGGGCGAAGTGCTGTCGCGCACCGAGCTGGCCTCCCAGGTCTGGGACATGAACTTCGACAGCGAAACCAATGTCGTCGAGGTCGCCGTGCGCCGCCTGCGCCTCAAGCTCGACGCACCGTTCGAGCTGCCCCTGCTGCACACGGTGCGCGGCATGGGCTATGTGCTGGAGCTTCGCCTTGATGCCTGATGGCCGGTGCTTACCATTCGCGTAGAGCAATCAGTTCCTCCACATCCGCATCTTCAAAACCATAAGCCTTGGCAATGGCCTCGAAGTCAGCCGCAATGCATTCACGTGCCGCCGTCTCTATCTCGCTGCCCTGCTCTTCGAACTCCTGCTGCAGATCGTTGAAACGCTCGGTCGCAGCGTGGGCCAATCGATACAGCTGCTCCAGATTCTGCGGCTTTTGCTGCTCTATCTGCAGGCAGAGTTCTCTCAGAATATCCTCGCCCTTGCGAACCAGTTCTTCAGGGAAATAGCTGTCCTCGTACATCTCCAGCAAGAAGGCGTAGTTGTTCATGATGGCGTTACCAAGACTCATGGTCCGTTCCTTTTCCAGCAAACCGCAAACAATGAATCTTCCAGCATAGCAGCCACTCATGACCGCTGATCACGTCTCTCCAAGCACTCCTCAGATCCCGAACCTGAGCCGCCGGCTGTCGCGCTCGCTGGCCCTGCAGACCATGCTGGGCCTGGGCCTGGTCTGCGTTGCCGTTTACTGGGGCAGCTGGCTGGCACTGGCCCAGCGCCAGCAGGAAAGCCTGGAGCAAAAGCAGGTCACGGTCACCCATCTTCTGCAACAGGCGCGTGCCAACCGCTCCGCGTCCAGCATGCAGCACATGCTGTCCGACTTTCTCACGGGCCATGAGGATATGTCGATCCGCGTCAGCTATGCCAGCGGCGCGCTGCTGTTCGAGAAACTGCACCAGCCCCTCGACGATGTTCACAGCGCACGGCGCAGCTTCAGCGTCGTACTGCCAGCCCATGTGGACCAGCAGGAACAGCAGCTCGTGCAGGTGCTGCTGATGCTGGACCGCCGCCCCGACGATGCCCTGCTGCGCCAGTTGGCCTGGATTCTGGGCCTGGCCGCCGTCAGCGGTGCGCTGCTGGTGTCGCTGTTCAGCGCCTGGCTGGTGCGCCGCGGGCTGGCGCCTCTGCATTCGCTGGTGGAGCAGACCCGGCAACTGGGCGCCAAGGATCTCACGCACGACTGGCAGACCAGGCTTGACGACAGCAACCAGCCCCAGGAGCTGCGTCCGCTGATTGCACAGTTCAACGCGCTGCTGGAGCGGCTGGCGGTGGCCTACCGGCAGATGGAGGCCTTCAATGCCGATGTGGCCCATGAGCTCAACACCCCGCTGACCACGCTCATCAGCAGTTGCGAGCTGGCTCTGCGCAAGCCCCGCGATGCCGACGAGCTGCGCGATATCCTGGCTTCCAATCTTGAAGATCTGCAGCGCATGGCCGGCATCGTGGCGGACATGCTTTTTCTCTCTCACGCCGATCGCGGCGAGAGCGCGCACCGCATTCAGGTGGCCAGCCTGGCCAGCCTCGCGCACGAAGTGGTGGAGTATCACGAGGCCGCGCTGCAGGAGGCCGATCTGCAGGTGCGGGTGCAGGGCGATGCACAGGCCCAGGTCGATGCGCGACTGCTGCGCCGGGCGCTGTCCAATCTGCTGGGCAATGCCACCCGCTATGCCACGCCGGGAAGCTGCATAGAGATACAGATCAGCACGCCGCAGGCCGGCCAGGTCAGGCTGGCGGTGCAGAACCAGGGCCAGGCCATTGCCGCCGAACATCTGCCCAGGCTGTTTGACCGCTTCTACCGCTCGGACGCAGCCCGCAGCCAGGCCGATCGCAACCACGGCCTGGGCCTGTCCATCGTGGCCGCGATCGCGCGCATGCATGGCGGACAGGCGTTCGCACGCTCCGACCTGTCTGTCACCAGCATCGGGCTGAGTCTGCCTACGGGCCAGGCCCTACCAGCCCGGGCGCCTGTTTCATCCGGCAAGCAGGTGTAAATACCGGGGATGCCCACAAGCAGCACCGCGCGGGGATGACATGGAGCTGCGCGATCAGGCCGCAAGATGGCCGGCCATGCATCGCTGAAAGGAGACACCATGCATTGCTTGAGAAACGCTGCCTGCCTGGCCCTGGCCGCCAGCGCAGCTCTTGGCCTGCCCGCTCTGGCTCAGGGCCGGATTCCCGATATGCAGCAGGCCGGCGTGCTGCGCTACAGCTGCGGCGGCATAGGCGAAGATGAATCCACACTCATGCGCGCCGCGATGAAGGACTACCCGCTGTCGCTGCTGTTTGCACAAAAGGACGGCGCCTATCTGGCCAATGTGGCGGTCGAGGTCAGCTCCGGCAAGGACAGCAGCCGCTTCACGGCCAACGGCCCGGTCTGTCTGATCCAGCTGCCCGCCGGCAGCTACAAGATCACCGCCACCACGAAGGAAGGCAGCAGCCAGACCCAGACGGCAGAGATCGGCAAGGGCCCGCATCAGCTGGACTTCCGCTACTAGCAGCTAGCCGCCTGCAGGCGGCAATGCCCCGGGGCCGTCCAGGGGAGATGCGCGCGGTCGCGCTGCGCGAGGCCAGGCAATGAGGACAATAAGCGCCATGTCCCAAGATCAAGACGCATCCACCTATCAGGCCCATCTGCAGGCCGGCAACGCGCTGGTGCAGCAGGCCCAGAAGATTGCCACGCAGGACTTCGAGCAGGCCCGCGCATTCTGGCAGGCCGCCGGCAAGGAGTTCTATCTGGCGCACAAGGCCGATATGAGCGAGCCCGAAGCCGCCTTTCGCCTGGCACAGGCCTGGATGGCCGAGGCCCACGCCTTGCAGAAGGAGGAGAACCGCAACGCGCTGGTCATGTGGGCCAACGCCGCTGCGCAATGCGAGCTGGCCTTCGACCTGGAGCCAGAGAACGGTCGCATCGCCATGACGGCCGCCAGCTGCCACCTGTTTGCCGGCCAGACCGATGCCGCCAAGGCCTGGCAGCTGATTGGCAAACAGTTGCTGCCGCCCGAGCCTTCCGCGCCCGATGCCTGATATTTTTTGATAGCTTGCTGCGTATTAAAACAAAGGGGTTCAGTGCATGAATGCATTGAACCCCTTTGTTTATTGGCGAGAGCAGCTATTAAATTTGCCACCTCCCGCGAAGCCTAGCGCTCGAGTGCAGCGCGAATCTGCCGCGCATTGGCCCGCATGGCCTGGGGGCCGCTGCTGCCCAGCAAATACCAGAGCTGAGGATCGACGAACACCAGCTGCTGCTTGCGGCCTGCACGCGTGTTCTTGATGGTGTCGTTGTCGAACAGCTCCCGCGACGGCACGACCGGCTTGCCGTCCTTGTCCCTGGTGCTGCCCGTGCCCGCATTGCGGTCGATCACGAACAGCCATTCGGGGTCAATCCTGGCGATATCGTCCATCTTCAGCGCAATGCCGCGCGCCTGCGCCGGATCCGCGGGCAAGGCAGGCTTGATGCCCAGCACGTCATGCAGCAGACCGAAGCGCGAACCCGGGGTCTGGGCGCTCATGTTTTTGTTGACGGCCAGCACCAGCAGGCCCGGTGCGGCCTTGGCTGCGGCAGCGCGGGTGGCCTGCACATCGCCGCGCACCTGCTGCATGAGCTGCTCGCCCTGCGCCTGCTTGCCCCAGAGGCTGGCCAGCAGCTTCACATTGCGCTGCATATCGCCGAGCAAGTCCTGGCCCGAAGTGCTCAGGTCCAGTGTCGGTGCGATACGGCTCAGCGCTTCGTACTTGCTGGCCGAGCGGCCGGCCACCACGATCAGATCGGGGCGGATGCGGCTCAGCGCCTCGTAGTCGGGCTCGAACAGCGAGCCAGCCACCTGATAGCGGGCATCGGCGTAGCCCGCCAGATAGGCGGGAAAATGGACCCTGGGCACTCCCGTCACCGGCAGCTTGAGCGCCTGCATGGTGTCCAGCGAAGCCAGGTCGTACACCACCACACGCCGGGGAGCGAAAGGCAGCTCGGCCACGCCCCTGGCATGCTCGACCTGGATGCGGGCGGGCTGGGCCGCAGACGGCTGGTCCGCCTGCGTTTGCGCCCAGGCGGTTCCGGCCGTCGTCAGCAGTGCCAGGGTGGCGGCGCGACGGCTGATCAGTTGCTGCATGAAGAACCTTGAAAAGCAAAACAGAAGAAAAGTCAGCAGCCCTTGCCGCGAATCTTGGCAACGGCTGCGATGGCGATAATCAGAACTTGACGTTCATGCCCAGCCAGTAGCGGCGGCCGTCGAGCACAGTGTCGTAATTGACGCCGTCATAGATGACCTGCTTGTCCAGCAGGTTGTAGATGCCCGCATACAGCGTGACGGTCTTGCTGAGCTTGTAGGAGCCGCCCAGGTCCAGCATGGTGTAGCTCTTCTGGGTGAAGCTGCCCGAGGACGCTCCGCCCGTGGGGGCGCTTTCCTCACCGCGGTAGGAAGCCTTGAGCCAGCCGTTGAGCTGGGCCGTGGGGCTCCAGTCCAGCGAGACATTGAACAGATGGCGCGGCAGCTGGTTCAGCGGCAGGCCGGCAAACTGGCCGCTCTTTTGCTCGGACTTGGTGAAGGTGTAGTTGGTCTTCAGGCGTAGCGTCTTGCTCAGCTGGGTGCCCAGCGAAGCCTCCACGCCGCGCGTGATGGCGTTGTCCACATTGATGTTCGTGGTGGGCACGCGGCCCGAGCTGTTGAGCGGGCCGCAGCTGGGGCAGGCCACGCGGGTGATCTTGTCCTCGAACTCGTTGTCGAACACCGTCAGCCCCGCCGTGGTGCCGGCGCCGCTGTCGTAGAGCACGCCGATTTCCTTGGTCAGCGAGGTTTCGGGCTTCAGATCGGGGTTGCCGTAGATATTGCCGCCACGGCTGACCTGGCCCCAGTCACCCACGGTCTGACGCAGCGACGGCGCTCGAAAGCCCGTGGAGACGCCGCCCTTGACCGTCCACTGCGGGGCCGGATTCCACACGCCATACAGGCGCGGGCTGACCTGGCCGCCGGCCTGGCTGTCATGGTCGTAACGCAGGCCGCCGGTCAGTGCGAAGTCCTTGTGCAGACGCCATTCGTCCTCGGCAAACACAGCCCACTGGCTGCGGTTGATGCTGGTGCGGCTGGCATTGGGCAAGGTGTTGGTGGTGGTGTCCGTCAGGTCCTGCTCGTTGTAGCTCACGCCCGTGGTCAGCAGATGGTTGGCCCCCAGCGGCGCCACCCAGCTGCTGTTGAAGACCGTGTTCTTGATGGTCATGTCGCGCGACAGATTGCGCGTCTTCTCCTGCTGCAGATAGGTGTCCGAGGACGCCCAGCCCCAGCGTCCCTTGTGCTGCAGCGAGAAGTTGTCGCGCTCGAACTTGCGGTCGCTGAGTGCGGCCGTGGCCGCCAGTGTCTTGCCCGGCGTCGATGTGTAGTGCTGCTTGCCCGTGCCCAGCTCGGCAATGATGTCGTGGTCCTTGTTGGGCGTCAGTGCCAGCTTGACGTTGAGCGCGCGGTTGTCGTAGTCGTTGTAGCCGTTGAGGATGTTGTCCTCGCCTCGCTTGTTGTAGTTGCCGTAGATGCTCAGGCCCAGCAGATCGGTCTGTATGGGGCCGGACAGATAGAAATTGCTCTGGTAGATATTGCCCGAGGAAGAGCGCTCCTGCAGCGTGGCCTCGGTGCGGATGGAGCCCATCCACTCTTTGGCCACCTTGCGCGTGATGATGTTGATCACGCCCCCCATGGCGTCCGAGCCGTAGAGCGAGGACATGGGGCCGCGCACCACTTCGATGCGCTCTATCGCCTCCAGCGGCGGCACCCAGCTCTGGTCGGTACCCGTGGAGCCGTTGGCCTGGGTTTCGCGGGTATTGGTGCGCTTTCCGTCCACCAGGATCAGGGTGTAGTTCACGCCCATGCCGCGCAGGCTGATGTCGTTGGAGTTGTTGTCCGAAGGCACCAGATTCACGCCTGGCACGTCGCGCAGCGCATCATGCAGATTGTTGTAGCTGCCTTTTCCCAGCTCTTCGCGCGTGATGACGGAAATCGAGGCCGGCGCATCCTTGATCTCCTGCTCGAAGCCCGAGGCCGTCACCACCACGGTCTCCAGCGATTTCTCCTGTGCCGCCGTCAGCCCATGGGTCAGCAGGCCGGCAGACGCCAGCGCCATGCCCAGCATGGGACGCAGCGACCGGCGGGCGGTGGACAGAGGACGGGAAGACGAAGAGGCGCAGGCCGTGGCGAAGCCTGCAGCAGCGGCTGCATGAGTTGACATGATGAGTCCGGAAGAAGATGCACATCGACCCGGCAAGGCTGCGTCCCAGGACCGGAGCCACGGACAGCAGGAGCGGGTCAGCGAAGCATTCGCGCTGTTGGAGTGATGAAGAAGGCAATCACGATCTGTACATGAGATCGTCCTGGCTAAACCATGCAGCTGGGCATGGCGGCATGCGGCCATTCAATGGGCATGCCTGGCTAAGTCAAGGATTGCAGTAAGTTCTTCTTGTTGCGAATGGTTCTCATTGTAACTGTAAATAGCAGCTATTCAAAAGAATTTCTACTGTTAAGTACTTTGACAAGAGCGCTAACCAGCACCAACTGGCACCGGCATGCGGCTCATAAAGCTTTATCCCAGCCAGGCCAGCAGGCTGCCCCACAGGGCCGCGGCATGCGAGATCAGAAACAGCAGCAAACCGATGGCGCCGCCCACCAGCGTGCCGTTGATGCGTATGTACTGAAGATCCTTGCCGATATGCGCCTCGATCAGCGTGGCCAGTTGCTCGGCATCCCAGCGCTGCACCGTGTCGGCAATATGTCTGGCGATGAACTGCGAGACATCGGGAGCCAGCGTCGTCGCCCAGCGCTTGAGGCGCTCGTTCATGGAGTTGCGCAGCGCCTCGTCATGCGCGAGTGCCTGGCCCAGCCAGCGCCCCATCACGGCGGCACGCCGTGCCATGGCCGAGTTTTCGTCGGCCAGATCGCGCTCCAGCTTGGTGCGCCAGCCTGCCCATAGCTCGCGCAGATAGACGGCCAGCTTCTCGTCATGCAGCAGATAGTTGCGCAGTTTTTCTACCCTCTCGGCGTAGACCGGGTCGTTCTGCAGACCGTCGATCAGGCGCTGTATGGAGCTGTCGAAGGCCTCGCGCAGACGGTGGCCGGGGTTCTGGGCCACGTCCTGCAGCAGGCTGTCCAGAGCGCTGGCGATCAGACTGGCGCCCTTGTCGCTGAGCCAGTCCGTGGGCAGCATTTTTTCCTTGATCGGGTGCTCGCGCTTGAGCCAGACCACGATGGTCTGCGCAATCAGCACATGGGTCTGCTCCTGGCGCAGCACGCGGCTGATGCGTGCCAGCACATCGTCGAGCACCTCCTGATGGCGCCCGCCCGCCGTCAGCCCCGACAGCAGCGATGCCGCCGCGCGCGACAGATCCACATGCTGCATCACGGCCTTGAGCGACTGGGTCAGAAACTTCTCTACCTGCTTGTCCTGCACCATCTCCAGCGCGGCCAGCGCCAGCCGCGCCACCTGCCTGCCCAGCAGCTGGCTGTTGGCGGGAGCCGTGAGCCAGTCCGCCAGCGCCTGGGCGGGGTTGTTGCGCTCGATCAGCGCCACCAGCGAAGGCGCGTCGAGAAACTTGTCGCGCACGAAAGTGGCCAGGTTGCGGCCTATGCGATCCTTGTTGCGCGGGATGATGGCCGTGTGCCGCCCCACCAGCGGCAGCGGAATATGGCGAAACAGCGCCGAGACCGCAAACCAGTCGGCCAGCGCCCCCACCATGGCAGCCTCGCAAATGCCGCGCAGACAGACCAGCCATAAAGGCACGGCCTGCCCCTCTATGGCCCAGCGCGAGCCGGCCAGCGCAGTGGCGATGAAACCTGCGGCCACCAGCAGCAGCAGAACCAGCGGCATGCGCTTGGCCTGCTGCAGTGAGCGACGTTGTTCAGACGTGAGCATGCGCTAGAGCATACGGCCTCTCGGCCCGCTCGTCTGCAGCCCAGGGCTGCCGCCAGCATCGGACGGGTCAGCCGACCTTGACGTCTGCCGTGAAATCAGCAAGCCGGTGGTCCTGGCTCCAGGGCCACCAGCTTCTCTCAAAGTGCACATCAATGGGCAGGCGGTTGACGCGATGCTCGGCAGGCAGGGCCTGCAGCGGACGCAGCTTGACCACCACCGCGGCGCTTTGCGACTCCATCGGGCCCACGCGCTCGGCCGGGATGCGCTGGGTTTCCGAGAAGACCTCATCGACCTCGGCCGGCACCTTCTGCCCATCCAGGAAGACCAACGTGGCCTTCTGGCCCTTGCGCGCGTACCTCAGGTGCTGGGGCGTCAGATAGGCCTGGACCCAGGGCGCCTTGCGCGTCTGCAGCACCATCAGCTCGTCTCCGGCCACCACCCATTCGCCTGCCTTGACGAAGCTGCGCACCACCTGCGAGGGCACGGGCGCCATCAGATCCGCAACCGGCGTGATGTTGCCGGCCTGTGCCAGACCGACAGCCTGGCGCGTGGCCGCAGCATCCTTGGCCGCCTGCAGATACAGGGCGCTCTGCTGCTGGCTGGCAACCAGGATTTCGCGCTGGGCACGGCCAATCTCGGCCTGTGCCTGCAGCATCTGCAGGCGTGCTGCGTCCACTTCCTGGCGCGTGGCCGCGCCCTGGCGGAACAGCTCATCAATCTGCCGCACGCGATCCTGCATCAGGGACATGCGGCCCTGCATGGCCTGCAGACTGGACTGCAAGGCCTTTTGCTGGCCCTGCAGATCCTGGCGCTGCATCGCATAGGTATGGTCCGCGGAACTGGCCACCACGTCGGCTGCCTGCACCGTACCGGCCGCTGGCGTGGGCACCTGCTTTTGCACCACACGCAGCACGCGCGCGCCCTGCTCAGTGGCCTGCCCCTCCGGGGCGACCTGCTCCACCTGGCCCGTGATCGGTGCACGCACCACGACCTGGTCGATGACCACCATGCCGGGCGAAGCGCGCAGCACCGTACTGCTCACGGTTTTGTAGACAAAATACAAGGGTATCAGCAGCACAATGCCCAGCACCAGATACCAGCGCCAGCGCGGCACCTTGCGCTTGACGTTGTCGTACTTGACGGGAATGCCATTGCTGACTTCCGCCGAAGCCGGCGGAGCATTGAATTGGATCTTCACGGTTGAGCCTCCATATAGTCTTCCCAGGACTGCACGACGACGCCTTTGAAACCGGGCACCGTCCGCAGCGCTTGTGCCACGCCCTGCCAATGAACCAGTGCCTGGCGCCTGCCTATGCGAAACAAGCTCTCTTCCGAGGGCAATGCCTTTTCAATGCTTTGCGCCACGGCCAGGTCCAGCCCCTGAGGCATGGGCGGCAGCTGCTTGATCGCGTTCACCGTGCTCTGCGCATTGGCGCTGTAGATCATGGGCACGACTTCCTTGACGCCGGCCTTCTGCAGGGCCTGTAGAAAGCCGGGTTCGCGCAGTTCGCGGTGGTGGGTCGTCAGCGAGATCGGCAGGCGGCTTTGAGTCACCGCCTCCTGCAGGCTGTCGAGCACATTGCGGCCCCAGTCCTTTTGCTGTACCTCGGGCAATTGACTGCGCTCCAGGTCCAGGTGGACCATGCCGAACGGCATGGATTGCACCTTCTGCAGCAGCGCCAGCATGTTGCCGCGCCCCTTGGGCAGCACCCAGGTCGGCTCGCCCAGCAGCAGCTCCAGCCGGATGCCGCGCTGGCGTGCACGCTGCGCCAGCTGCTCCAGTCCCTGGCGAGCCTGCTCGTCGGCCGCCAGGCGCTGCAACTGCTCTTCGGTGAACGACACCAGAAGGCGCTGCGTGCCTTGCGGCAGCTGGTCGATGCGGGCCGGCTGCTGCACCCATTGCCAGCCTTTCCATGCATACCAGCCGGTTCCCGCAGGTGCGGCTGCCGCAGCGGCTGCAGCGGGTTTGGCAACGCCCGCTTCCCCGCTGAGCCTGGTCTGCTGCGCCACTGCTACCAGTCCGTCAGCACCCACTGCGGAAGCTGCGGCACCAGTACGCTGCAGCACCGCAGCCTGCAGGGGGTCGTCGCTACGCACCTGCAAGCTGCAACCACGCGTGTAATACAGCATGTCCATGGCCGCCAGATCCTCTCCTTCGGCGGCGCTGATATAGCGCACCGCCGCTTCGTAGCGGCCGTTGTCGGCCTTGATGGTCTGCACCATGCCGTCACCGCCGAGGCTGGGCGCGCGCAGTTGCGCCACACGCAGCCCTTCGGTGGCCGCTGCATAGCGCTGGGCACTGCTCTTGAGTTCGCCCTGGCTCAACCTGTACTGCTCCAGCACGGTCTGCTGCTCCAGCTGCAGCTTGCCCTGGGTCTGCGCGTATTGCTCGGCCGCCTCGTCATACTGGCCCTGCAGTTTGGCCGCCATCGCATCCTTCTGACTGCGCCATTGCAGGGGGATGGACACATCCACCGCCACGGCCGTCGCATGGCCGGGGCTGCCGCCGAAATCCTTGCTCAGGCTCTGGCTCAGTTGCACGCCGCCCGTCACTCCGCCATAGCGCGTGTGCCGAGCCTGCTCCCGCAATCCTTCCATCGCATAGCGTGCAGATTCCAGCGCGGGATGCGTGTTGAGCGCATCCTGCAGCATGGCCGGATTCATGCAGGTCGGCGGCAGGGCCAGAGCCGGCACCGACTGGGCGCGCAGACGGCGGCCGGTCAAAAAACCCATTTGCTGCAAGGCTGCGCGCTGCATTTCCTTCTCCTTGGCCACGCGGTTCTGCGCGGCTTCGTAGTAGCCCTGCAGGTCCAGCCCTTCAGAGCGCAGCATGTGGCCGCCAGCCACGCGCTCCTGCAGCCTGCCCTCGATCTGGGAGCGCGTGGACAGATAGGCCCGCGCCACCTGCTCGCGCTGCTGGCTGCGCAGATAGCGCACATACAGCCGTCCCAGCTCCGTCACGGCCTGGGCCTGCAGCAGCTGGGTCTGCGCGGTACTGCTTAGTTGCTCGGTCCTGGCCTCCTGCACATTGCGCCGGCGTGCTTCCTCGGCGCCCAGAAAACTCCAGCGCAGACCAGCCTGCCCCGACAGACGGCTGTAGTCGCGGTTCAGGGTATCCGTCACCGGCTCCTTGGCGCGTGCCAGGCCGGCAGCCGCGATAAGCCGTGCACCGTTGTCCGACTCGACCAGCTTGAGGTTGCTGCCGGCCACATGCTCCTTGAGGCGCGCCAGCCGCACGGCTGGCGCCTGCTCCGCGCTCCAGGCCTGCAGGTCGGCCCAGCTCCAGGGCTGGCCCGTGTCAGCGGAAGCGACAGGAGCATGCGTCTCAGACGCTGCGGATACGGCAGTGGTAGTCTGCGCGCTCGCGCTTGTTCCCAGCATGGAAGCCAGCAGGCTGACGCCTATCAGACCGCTCAGGGCTCGGACGCGGTGCGGCCCACCCGGCAGGTAGTGAAGGGAAAATGGTTTCATGCGTTGGTTTTTAGAATTTGTTCTTGCGCAGCACCCAATTGGGCGCCATGGACGAGTCCAGGTGCGAATGGGTCAGCGCTTCCACCAGGATGGCGTAGCCACTGTGCACCCGGGTCACGAAGGCAAAGAGAGGAAACAGCGGCAGGTACGGCAGATAGGACAGGTCCAGCCGGATGCGCTCCGACACCGTGGCCAGGTAGACCAGGTAGTAGGCCAATAGCAACAGCAGATAGCCCAGGTAGACGAAAGCCAGCGTGCCCAGCACGATGCCCAGCGGCTGGATGAACAGCAGCATTGCCAGCGATCCCACGATCAGATAGGGCAGCACCAGCTGCATGAGCAGGCCGTTGATAAGGGTGAAAAGAAAGTTCGGCCACCCCAGCAACGAAGGCCGCAGGTTGAAACGGTACTTGCGCACGAACAGGTAGTACATGTCCCCGTCCCAGCGCAAGCGCTGCTTGAAGAACACGCGCCAGGATTCCGGTGCGTCGGTATGCCCCATGGCATGCGGCTCGAACTTGATGCGCATGCCGCTGTAGCGACCGAAGTACTGCTTGATGCGCAGCGTCATGTCCAGGTCCTCCGCCGTCCCCGCGTCCCAACCGCCAAGGTGCCGGACCAGCGAAGTCCGGAACACTCCAAAGGCACCCGAGATGTTGTTGACGATGTTGAACTCGGACAGGCCCGTTTTGCCACCGCTGATGGAGAGCATGTATTCCAGCCCCTGCATCTTGGTCACCAGGTTTCTGCCCTGGTTGCGCACACGCAGATTGCCCGCAACCCCCGCCACCAGTGGGTCGTCGAAGTGGCGTGTGGCGTTCTCCACCATGTCGTTGTCGAACGAGGTATCGCCGTCCAGTGCCATCACCACGTCGCCCGTGGCCAGCGTCAGCCCCGCATTCAGCGAAGACACCCGGCCGCCGCGCTGCCACTTGGGCAGCACGGTGACTTCGCGCCCCTCGGTACCTTCCCAGCGTTTGGCCTCGGACAGTGCCGCATGCAGCGTGTCGCTGTTCTTGATAGCTCCGTCGATGATCGGAATGATCTGGATGCGCCCCGCATAGCGCTGATTCACCAAGGAGCTGATGGTCTTGCGCACATCATCGCCTTCGGAATAACAGGTGATCAGGCAAGACACGGACGGGTACTGCAGGCGCCGGACCGGAACACGCCAATGGCGCAACCCGTAGCGCAGCATCCCGCCGACGACCAGCACATAGAACGGCAGCTCCAGCAGGACGATGAACGGGAACAGGTTGAATGCCTGATCCCATGCGCCCCGCGTGCTGAAGCTGTGCGCCAGCAGCAAGAAAGATTCCACAAACTGCTGCCACATGGTCAGGCCTCTTGCAGCGTGTCGGCCTGCATCTTCCGCATCAGATTGCTCGCGGACGGTGCTTCGCTGCCGTCGTTCATGGCCTTGACTTCCATGCTGCGCAGGTGCACCGACAGGGCCAGGCGCTTGGCTTCACCCTCTTCCTCGGCCAGCTTTTCCATGGTTTTCTGGATGCGGCTTTGCAGGCCCTGCGGCATCGTGTATGGCAGGATCACCCACAGGCTGTGCTCATCCACGCGGGTAATCAGGTCGGACTCGCGCAGCTGGGCATTCAGGCGCACGGCGAGTTCGTCCAGCAGCTCGGTGATCTGCCAGGGGCTGAGCTGCTGCGCCGGTAGCCCCTTGTGCTCAAGCTCCATGCGCATCAGGTGGAAGCTGAACTGCGGGTTGCGCGCCTGGATGTCGCTGGCCCAGCCCAACATGCGCTTGAAGCCCTGCGGGTCCACATAGTTGCGCGCCTTCAGCGGCGGGTAGGCCTCGCCCACTCCGCCATTGCGCACAGCCTGACGCCCACTGGCGCTCAGCATCAGCGTGGCGACTTCACGCACCTCCAGCTCGTCGGGCGTGCTCGTGCGCGCACAGTCCAGGCAGCGCGCCTGGACCATGGAATCGACCGATGAGCGCTGGCAGCTGCGGCAGTGGTACTGGGCCAGCGGCTTGTCGTAGTCCACGCCGATGTGACGCAAATGCACATGGCATTTGGGGCAGTCCAGCGCACCGCCTTCAACGAACTGCGATTCGGCGCCGACATGGCCGCAGGCAAAGCAGTGCAGCATTGACTCGCGTCGGGTGTCCAGGCTCTGGCAATGCGGGCATACGTCCACGAAATGGATGTGCGCCGAGCCGCAACCCGAGCACAGCCGGGTGCGGTCCACCAGCCCCTCGGAGCGCAGCAGCCCGCGGCGGCGCAGCTCCTCCAGCGCCTGGGACACGCTCTCCTGTGCGCAGGCCAGTTGCTCCGCGACCGGATAGCGGTAGAGCTGGTCGCTGTCGCGGTCGAGCAGCGGCCGAAATCCCGTCTGCGGCCCGCGTTCGTAGAGGAAGTACAGCAGACGCTCCTCCAGCCCCAGCACATCGCCAGGATCGGGCAGCATCTGGCGGCGCAAGGCCATGCCCTCGGTGACTTCATGTGCCCGCTCCACGCTGCACAGCGCATCCACGTACGGCTGCGCGTCGCGCAGCGCCGGTTCCGCAAAGACCGGCAGGCTCCACCAGTCGCTCTGGCGGGTGCGATTGAGCCATTTGCGCCAGACCTGGTGCGGCACGGCACGCAAATAAATGCCCTGCGGCTGTACACCGGAGTGCATCAGCGCATCCAGATCCTGATAGGAGACAGATCGCTCTGACTCAGGGACGGCTGTAGTGAGTGGCCCCAGAAAAACCAAGCCTGCCTTGGTGCGGATGGCTGTATCCATCAGACTCTCCTGTGTTGCGCGCGCCGGGCTGCACAAGCTCGGGGCGCTGTTTCGGAGAGCTCATTTTTCGGTTTGGAAGTGAAGCTTCGACTACCGTTTTCATAGCTTTTAAACTTTGAAAACCAAGTTGCATTTAGCAAACAAACAGGCTGTACAGCCGTTACGCTACATCCACATACAGAGTTGGACATTCACGCTGTTCCTGCCTTATTAATTCGGGTTTTCATCAGCCCGAACTTCCCTTGGGCCTCTCGGGGTGACAACGCAAACCAGCACAAAAAGTCACCGTCGACACACATGAGCAGCGACTCAGCGGAAACTGTATGCAGACATGTAAAACCGAACCGGCCATCTGGCGCACGCACAGGTAACATTTGCGGCAGTCAATAACCCCAGGAATTGACAAAAGTAGTCCAACAGCTTGTTTTCACGCAGGAAGAAAAGCAGGGACTCATGGCAGGAGCTCACCGGACTAGCCAGCAAAGCAGAGGACAATAGGCATTTTTGGATCCGCACGATATGACCGACATACAACGCCCCGAACTGCCCGACCATCTGTCCGTTGACCCTCGCAGCCCCCACCATGTGGCCGCCGTGTTCGAGCACGACATCGGTATTCGCTTCAACGGCAAGGACCGCTTTGACGTCGAGGAATACTGCGTGAGCGAGGGCTGGGTCAAGGTGCCCGCCGGCAAGACCCTGGACCGCAAGGGCAAGCCCCTGCTGATCAAGCTCAAGGGTACGGTCGAAGCGTATTACCGCTAAACCCAGTCCCCGTGGCCGCACAACGCCTGAACAAGCGCCAGCTCAAGCGTGAGCTGAATGCCGTGCGGCCATACTCTCGCAGCCAGATCGCCGATGGACAAAGGCAAGAGGCCGGGCTGCGACACAGAATCACGGAGGGCGAGCTGGGATGGTTGATGCCCGAGCTTGCGCTGCCTTGGCAAACCTGGGTGCAGCAGGTGCTGCGACCCGAAGCCATCGCTGTACAGCCCGCGCTTTGCAGCAGCTTCGTTTTAGGGATGGACATACCGCTGCTGCAACGCTTTGCCGCAGAAGTGCCAGAATCCAACAGACTCTATGTACACAGCCTGAGCGATGCTCAAGCGCTGGTCTTCGGCGATGCAGGGCACTGCGTCAAGGCCACCCTGCAGCAGGGGCAAATCAGCGACTGGCAAACCAGTCCCGCGGAAGCCTCCGAGTCTGAAACACGATTGCGCGCAGCAGACGCCACGGCTTTGCATGCTGCATGGCAGTGCTT
Source organism: Comamonas sp. NyZ500 (assembly GCF_016772095.1). Classification (NCBI taxonomy): domain Bacteria; kingdom Pseudomonadati; phylum Pseudomonadota; class Betaproteobacteria; order Burkholderiales; family Comamonadaceae; genus Comamonas; species Comamonas sp. NyZ500. The sequence goes on from NZ_JAEIJE010000003.1 coordinate 300,225, forward strand.
TGCTCAAGAGATGGATTGCCCCGCCAACCTGAGCCAGTTCCGCGCACAAGTGTTTGATGCTGGTCTGCAGAGCCAGCGTCTGGTCTGCATTTCACCCATCACGCTGGATTGGATGGATCACTACGCCAACATCCACACCGACTGCCGCTGGTTCAATGGTGTCAGCCGCATCCTGGATGGCAGGGAAATCATTCACACCATAGTGCATGGAAGAGACTAAAGACTTGAGTTCAAGCCTGTTCAGCCTCTCCCCCTTTCACACCAAGCGCATAAAGCTATTTATTCAATAGCATTCAGCTCGCTCAAGCCAGAGCTTCCGCAGGACCGAAGAACTCGTAGTGCACCTGGGCCTCGGGCACGCCCAGCTCGCGCAGCGACTGCTTGACACTGCGCATGAAGCCGCGCGGGCCCAGGAAGTAGACATCGGCATCGCGCGACTCGGGCAGCCACTGGGCCAGTCGATCGGTGCTCAGCAGGCCCTGGGCATCGACCTCGTCGCCCGCGTCCGCCTGGTCGTAGCAATAGCGGCGCGTGAGCTGCTCGTGGCTGTTAGCCAGCGCATCGATCTTCTCGCGGAAGGCATGCACGCCGCGATCGCGCGCGCAGTGGATGAAGGTGATCTCGCGCCCCGTGGGCAGCGCGGCCTGCAGCATGGGCAGCGTGGGCGTGATGCCCACACCGCCGCTGATCAGCACCAGGGGCTTGGCATTGGCCTGCAAGGTGAAATGGCCGGCAGGCGGGAACAGCTCCAGCGTATCGCCCACGTGCAGCTGGTCGTGCAAATGGTTGGAGACCTTGCCGCCGGCCTCGCGCTTGACGCTGATGCGATAGCTCTTGCCGTTGGCAGGCGCCGACAGCGAGTAGTTGCGGCGCTGCTCCAGGCCGTTGACCACCACGCGCAGGCCGATGTACTGGCCTGGCTGATGGGCAATCACCGCGCCGCCGTCCACGGGTTCCAGATAGAAGGACGTGATCTCGGCGCTTTCGGCCTCTTTGCGCACCAGCTTGAAGGCACGCGCACCACGCCAGCCGCCTTCGGTTGCCGCAGTCTGCTCGTACACCGCGCGCTCCGCACCGATCAGGATATCGGCCAGCTGCTGATAGGCGGCGGCCCAGGCGGCGATCACCTCATCCGTGGCGATCTCTGCCCCCAGCACCTCGCGAATGGCGCGCAGCAGGCAGGCACCGACGATGGGGTAATGCTCGGCCTGTACCTGCAGCGCCACATGCTTGTTGATGATTTGCGCAGGCAGATTGCCCAGGTTTTCCAGTCGGTCGATGTTCTTGGCATACATCAGCACGCTATGTGCCAATGCTCGCGGCTGAGCACCGCTTTGCTGGTGCGCCTGGTTGAACAGCGGGCGCACCTCGGGATACTCACCCAGCATGGTCTGGTAGAAATGCGTGATCAGGGCCTCGCCGCCGGTTTCCAGCAGCGGTACGGTGGCCTTGACGATCTCGCGTTGACGTTCGGTAAGCATGCAAATCTCCTGGTTGCTGCCTTGCCAGCTGCAAGGCTTGAGCGGATAAATGCAAACGGCGTGCCAGCAACAAGACCATTGCAGAACAATGGCTTGCAAAAACATGCGTCAATATGACATCCATCAATTGCTGTCTCATTGACACCATCCGATGTCGTTATGACAACATCTCACATTCTCAACGCCGTCAGCCCGCTGATCGCCGATCTGGCCCAGGACCTGTCCGAGCGCGAACGTCTGCGCCGTCTGCTGGCTGCACTGCGCAATCTGTTGCCCGCCGATGCCGTAGCCCTGCTGAAGCTCGAAGGCGAATGGCTGCGCCCCATGGCGATCGACGGCCTGATGCCGGACACGCTGGGCCGGCGCTTTCGCCTGGGCGAGCATCCGCGCTTTGCCCAGTTGCTGGCGGCCGGCCAGGCCATGCGCTTCGAACCCGACAGTCCCCTGCCCGATCCCTATGACGGGCTGGTGGCGCACAAAGGCCAGGCCATCAGCGAGCTGCATGTGCATGACTGCATGGGCTGCGTGCTGCAGCTGGGCGGCCTGCCCTGGGGTCTGCTGACGCTGGACGCACTGGAGCCGGGCCGGTTCGCCGACCCCGCGGCGCTGGCCATGCTGCAGGCCTTCAGCAATCTGGCCGCAGCCACCGTGGCCACGGCCGAGCGCGTGCACCAGCTGTCCCAGCTCGCGCGCGGCGCCACCGGCTCGGCCAGAGCGGCCGCGCCGCAGGAGCGCGGACTGCAGGGTGCAAGCCCTGTCATGCGCCAGTTGCAGAAAGACATTGCCCTGGTTGCCGCCAGCGATCTTTGCGTGCTCGTCACCGGCGAAACCGGCACCGGCAAGGAACTGGTGGCCCAGGCAGTGCATGCGCAGTCGGGCCGTGCCGACAAGCCCATGATCAGCATCAACTGCGCGGCCCTGCCCGACAACCTGGTCGAGAGCGAGCTGTTCGGCCATGTGCGCGGGGCCTTCACGGGAGCACTGAGCGAGCGCAGCGGCAAGTTCGAGCAGGCGCATCAGGGCACGCTGTTCCTGGACGAGGTCGGCGAACTCTCGCTGCCCGTGCAGGCCAAGCTGCTGCGCGTGCTGCAAAGCGGCCAGCTGCAGCGCCTGGGCTCGGACCGGGAGCACCATGTGGATGTGCGCGTGATCGCCGCCACCAACCGCGATCTGGCTGCGGAAGTCGGCGCCGGGCGCATGCGCGCGGACTTCTATCACCGCCTCAATGTCTATCCGCTCGCCGTGCCGCCGCTGCGCGAGCGCGACAGCGACGTGCTGCAGCTGGCGGGCTATTTCCTCGAGGAGAATCGATCCAGACTCAGGCTCGGCGGCCTGCGCCTGGATGCGGCCGCACAGGCGGCCCTGCTCAATCGCAGCTGGCCCGGCAATGTGCGCGAACTCGAGCACTGCATCAGCCGCGCCGTGCTCAGGGCCCTGAGCCGCAATGACGGCAGCGCCAGCCGCGCGGGAGCCAGGCTGCGCATCGTGACCCTGGGACTTGCCGATCTCTGGGAGCGGGCCGAGGCGCCTGCCGCCGCACAGGCCACAGCATCCATGGACCCGGCCACCGCAGCGGCTGCGCCCGAGGCCGGTCTGCGCGCCGCCGTCAGCGCCTATGAGCGCCAGCTGGTCAGCTCCAGCCTGGCCCGCCACCGGGGCAGTTGGGCCGCCGCAGCGCGCGAGCTGCAGCTCGATCGAGCCAATCTGCAGCGCCTGGCCAAGCGGCTTGAGATCGACAGGCCTTGATCAGCGGCCCTGGATGCCCAGCAGCTCCACATCGAAGTTCAGCGTGGCATTGGGGGGAACGGCACGGCCTGCACCACGGCTGCCATAGGCTATGCCGGGAGGACATGTCAGTTTGGCCTTGCCACCCACTTTCATCTTCTGCACGCCCTCGGTCCAGCAGGGAATCACGCCATTGAGCGGGAACTCGATGGGCTGCTTGCGTGCATAGGAGCTGTCGAACTCCTTGCCGGTATCGGGGAAGTAGCCGCGGTAGTGCACCTTGACGGTGTCCGTCGCCTTGGGACTGGGCCCGCTGCCTTCGACCTGGCTTTCATAGATCAGCCCGCTGGCGGTAGTGACCGGCGCAGCATGAACCACTGCGCCAGCGCCCAGAGCAAATACAAACCCGATCACGGAGATTGCTTTTTTCATATCGGATGCGCTGAGTAAATAAACAAAACCCGACTTTATTACGAAGTCGGGTCGAAAAGATGTCACGGCAGCAATGCCGCAAGCCGCACCTATCTCAGATCCGGGCAATGCCGATATCGTCCAGAGCCCTGGACAGGTGCGCCACGGAGCGATCCGAGTCATGCCATTTGTCCAGGCCGAACAGGCCGATGCGGAAGGTCTGGAAGTCCGGGCCTTCATCGCATTGCAGCGGAACGCCCGAGGCGGTCTGCAGGCCCACCTTGAGGAAGGCGCGGCCGCTCTGGATTTCCGCGTCAGTGGTGTAGCTCACGACCACGCCAGGCGCCTTGTAGCCCTCTGCGGCGACGCTGGGGAAGCCGCGCGACTGCAGCAGCTCGCGCACCTTGCGACCCAGTTCCATCTGTTCTTCGCGCACCTTGGCAAAGCCGTATTCGCGCGTCTCCAGCATCACGTCACGCAGGCGCAGCAACGCATCCGTGGGCATGGTGGTGTGATAGGCGTGCTGGCCTTTTTCGTAGCCCTCGGCAATCTGCATCCACTTCTTCAGGTCGCAGGAGAAGCTGGAGCTTTGCGTGTGCTCTATGGCCTCGCGGGCGCGTGCCGAGAGCATGACCATGGCGCAGCAAGGCGAGCTGCTCCAGCCCTTTTGCGGCGCCGAGATCAGCACGTCCACGCCGGTTTTTTCCATATCGACCCACATGGCACCGGATGCCACGCAGTCCAGCACGAACAGCGCGCCAACCTCGTGCGCGGCATCGGCGACGGTGCGCAGGTATTCATCGGGCAGCATGATGCCGCTGGCCGTCTCCACGTGCGGGGCAAACACCACCTTGGGACGCTCCACGCGAATGGTATCGGCCACATCCTCCGCCGGACATGGCGCCCAGGGATCCTGGCTGCCCTCGCCCTGCTTGCGCGCCTTGCAGACCACGGAGCCGCCGCCCAGGCCCGCATCGGCATCGAAGATCTGCGTCCAGCGGTAGCTGAACCAGCCGTTGCGCACGATCAGCACCCGCTCGCGATTGGCGAACTGGCGCGCCACGGCTTCCATGCCGAAGGTGCCGCTGCCGGGAATCAGCACGGCCGTGTGGGCGTGATAGACGTCCTTGAGCATGCCCAGGATGTCCTGCATCACGCCCACGAACTTCTTGGACATGTGGTTGAGCGCTCTATCGGTGTAGACCACCGAGAATTCGAGCAGGCCATCGGGATCGACGTCGGGCAAAAGTCCGGGCATGGGATATCTCCAATCGCAAATACTGGGCAGTCAAAAACACCCCGGAGCAGACGTTGGGCCGCCGGGGCGCTGGTGCAAGACATTCAGCTTAGCATGAGCCGGAATATGGTTTTGCGTATGCAGCTCATATCAAAAACATGAGCTGAAAGCGCTTTGCACATCGGAGATTTCGGCCGATTAAACGCTGAAATTTCGATATCCCCATCAGCGTTTACCATGTGTCCACAAAGCGTCCGCCTTCCTCGCGCAGGCGCGCACCGGCCAGGCCGCGCACCAGCCAGGCGCGGGTCTCCGCAGGGTCGATGACGGCATCGACTTCCAGCGTGGCCGCCATGTGCATGGCCTCGCCATGTGCGTATTGCTGGGCCAGCAGCTTCTGGAACAACGCCTCGCGCTGCGCGCCCTCGGGCAGGGCTTCGAGCTCCTTGCGAAAGCCCAGTCGCACAGCCCCTTCCAGGCCCATGGCGCCGAACTCGCCCGTGGGCCAGGCCACATTGAAGATGGGCGCATGAAAGCTGCCCGCCGTCATGCCCATGGCGCCCAGGCCATAGCCCTTGCGCAGCACCACGCTGAAGTATGGGACGCGCAGCTTGGCCGCCATGACGAACAGCCGGCTGACATGGCGCACCTGGGCGGTTTTCTCGATCTCCGGCCCGACCATGAAGCCGGGCGTATCGACCAGGCTGACGATGGCGATGCCGTGGGCATTGCACAACTGCATGAAACGCGCCGCCTTGTCGGCCGCATCGGCATCGATGGCGCCGCCCAGATGGCCCGGGTTGTTGGCCATCAATCCCACGGGCCGCCCCTCGATGCGCGCCAGCGCCGTGTGGATACCGGCGCCGAAGCCGGTTCTCAGCATCAACAGGCTGCCCTCGTCCACCAACCCGGCCATGGCTGCGCGCGTATCGTAGGCACGCAGGCGGTTCTCTGGCACGACCTGGCGCAGCAGACGCTGATCGGGCTCGGACCATTGCTCGACCCGCCCCTGGAAGAAGGACAGATAGTGCCTGGCCGCGGCCACGGCCTGGGCCTCGTCGTCGACCAGGATATCGATCACGCCATTCGCATGCTGCACGCTGGCGGGGCCGACTTCCTCGGGACGGAAGACACCCAGGCCGCCGCCCTCGATCATGGCCGGTCCGCCCATGCCGATATTGCTGCTGCGCGTGGCGATGATCACATCGCTGCAACCCAGCAGCGCCGCATTGCCCGCAAAGCAGCGGCCATGGGTGATACCCACCACGGGCACCTGACCCGAGAGCGCCGCATAGGCCGCGAAGGTATGCACATGCAGGCCCGCGACCACGGGGGTATCGGTATCGCCGGGCCTGCCGCCGCCGCCTTCGGCAAACAGCACCACGGGCAGCTTCTGCTGCAGCGCGATGCCCAGCATGCGGTCGGTCTTGGCATGATTGCGCGCCCCCTGGGTGCCCGCCAGCACCGTGGCGTCATAGGACATGACCACGGCGCGCGATCGCTCCGCGCCGAACTGCGCGGCATTGATGGAACCCATGCCCGTGACCATGCCGTCGGCCGGCGTGTTCGCCACCAGATCGTCGAGGCTGCGCCTGCGTGTCTGCGCGGCAATCGCCAGCGCCCCGTACTCGATGAAGCTGCCTTCATCGCAGAGATCGGCAATGTTCTCGCGCGCGCTGCGGCTGCCCTGGCCGTGGCGCCTGGCCATGGCCTCGGGCCGCGCTGCATCGAGCGTGAAGCCATGGCGATCCTTGACGCGCTGCAGATCGTCTCGAATGTGGTCGGGGTCCTGCAACTGTGCCTGAACCTCGGCATGCGCGGCCTCCCCCTGAAAGGGCGCGAGCACCAGCAAGGCCTGGTCCTGCGCCACATAGCTGCCGGCCTCCGCCAGCAGCGCCTGGACCCGGCCCGCCGCCTGCGCGAACAGCACATGCTGCATCTTCATGGCTTCGAGAATGCCCAGCTCGGCGCCCTTGGCCACCTGCTCGCCCACCGCAACAGACCACTGAACGACCCTGGCCGGCATGGGGGCCAGCACAGCATTTTCAGGAGCTTGCTGCGCTTTATCAGCCTTATTTTCAGAATAAAAATTATCTGAATTCTTTGAATGACTTGCGCTTGAAGCTATCTTTTCTGCAGCATCCACCAGCTGCGGCAAGACCTCTTCGAGCCAGCGCGTGTGCACCGTCTGCTCCAGCACCTCGGGCCGCTGGGCCAGGGCCTGCAGCAGCGGCAGATTGGTGGCAAGGCCCGCAATGCGGCAGTCGGCCAGCGCGCGCCGGGAGCGGCGCAGCACATCCTCGAAACGCGGCGCGTTGCTGTGCACGACGAGCTTGGCCAGCAAGGTGTCGTAGTGCGGCGACGGACTGGCCCCCTGCTGCGCATGGCTGTCCAGGCGTATGCCGGGGCCTTGCGGCCAGTGCAGCTCGGCAATGCGGCCGCTGCCGGGGCGGGAGTGGCCCCGGGCATCGAGGGTCTCGGCATTGATGCGCCACTGCATGGCATGGCCGCGCGGCCGGGGCGGGGCATTCACGTTGAGGCCCAGGTCGGCAAAATGCTCGCCCGCCGCAATGCGGATCTGGGCCTGCACCAGATCGACGCCAAAGACCTCTTCGGTAATCGTGTGCTCCACCTGCAGGCGCGGGTTGGCCTCGATGAAGACATAGGGCAGGGACTCGGAATGCAGATCGATCAGAAACTCGAACGTGCCCAGGCTTTCGTAGCGCAGCCTGGCTGCCATGCGCAGCGCATCCTCGGTGATGCGCTCGCGCAGCGGCTGCGTCAGGCTCGGGCTGGGCGCAATCTCCACCAGCTTCTGAAAGCGCCGCTGCAGCGTGCATTCGCGCTCGCCCAGCGCCATCGGCCATTCGCTGCCGTCGCCCAGCAGCTGGATCTCGATATGGCGCGCGCCGCTCATCAGCCGCTCGACATAGACGCCGTCCATGCCAAAGGCCGCCTGGGCCTCGCTGCGGCAGCGCTGGTAGGCGGCCGCCACTTCGGCAGCCTCGGTGACCGCACGCATGCCGCGCCCGCCGCCGCCGCCGATGGCCTTGATCATGATGCCGCTGGCCCCGTCGGCCTGCTGGCGCGCAAAGAACTGCTGTGCCTGCTCCAGCGTCACGGCCTCGGAGCTGCCGGGCATCAGGGGCACGCAGCATTGCTGCGCCAGCGCACGGGCTCTGGCCTTGTCGCCAAGCAGCGCCAGTTGCTCGGGCGTCGGGCCGATGAAGCGCAGGCCCGCTGCCGCACAGGCGCGCGCAAAGTCCGCGTTCTCGCTGAGAAAGCCATAGCCCGGGTGCAGCGCGTCGCAACCGTGCTGCTGCGCGATCCGCAGCAGCTGCGCACCATCGAGATAGGCTGCCGGGCCGCTGGCGCCCAGTGCCTGCGCTTCGTCAGCGGCCTGCACATGCGGGGCCGCCGCATCGTCGGCGGCGTACACCGCCAGGCTGGCAATGCCCAGCTCCTGCAGCGCACGGATGATGCGCAGCGCGATTTCACCGCGGTTGGCGATCAGGACTTTCTTGAACATAGGACTCTCGTTTGAATGGTTCGCAACTTGCGCCGATCCGGAGCCGGCAGCGTGTGTCGATCAGGGGATGTCCCTGAGCAGGCGGCGCAATACCTTGCCAGCCCCGGTGGCCGGCAAGGCATCGATGAAACGCACCTCGCGCGGAGCCTTGTAGCTGGCCATGTTTTCCTTGCTCCAGGCCAGCAGGCCTTCCACCTCCAGGCTCTGCCCCGGCTTGCGCACGATGAAGGCGCGCACGACCTCGCCTTTCTGAGCATCGGCAACACCGATCACGGCAGCCTGGGCGATGGCCGGATGCTTGATCAGAATCGTCTCCACCTCCTCGGGGAACACGCTGTAGCCCGAGACCTTGATCATTTCCTTGAAGCGGCCGATGAAGGTCAGATAGCCGTCCGCATCGAATTTGCCCATGTCGCCGGTATGCACCCAGCCGTCCTTGAGCGTCTTGGCCGTGGCCTCGGGCTTGTTCCAGTAGCCCTTGAAGTTGCCCGGGCCGCGAATGATGATCTCGCCCACCTCGCCTGCGGCCAGCGGTGCGCCGGTCTCGGGATCTATCACCCGGATCTCGTTGCCCGGCGCAGGTTTGCCATGGGTTCCCCAGCGGATGGCATCGCCCGGCATGAAGGTATCCATGGTGTGGGTTTCGGACAGGCCGTAGGCCGCCTCGCTGGAGATGGCGTTGGGCGCGAACCTGCGCCATTGCAGGGCCAGATCCTCGGTATAGGTGATGCCGAAGCTGGTGACGGTGTTGCGGCGCAGCGCGCTGAAATCCATCTTCTCCACACCGGGCACCTGCATCAGCGCCACATTCATGGGCGCGATGCTGTACCACCAGCTGACACGATAGCGCTCCAGTGCCTGCGCCACGGCCAGCGGATCGAAGCGATGCAGCAGCACGCAGGGCGCGCCCGAATGCACGGGCATGTTCACCCCCATGGACATGCCGGCGATGTGATAGAGCGGCGCCACGGCCAGCAGGACATCCTCGGCGCTGACGCCGGTCACCCGGGACGCGCCGGCCGTCTTGTACGCGGCCGCGCCAAAACTCAGCATGGCGCCCTTGGGCAGGCCCGTGGTGCCCGAGGTATAGGTCATCAGCGCCACCTCGTCTATGTCCACCTCGACATGGGAAGGCCTGGCGCCGCTGTGCATGAGATCCCAGAAGGACGTCACGTTGCCGGGCAGCGGCTGCACGGGGGCCTGCAGTTCGGCAGGCAGGGGCAGCGTGGCTCTGGCGGGCAGCCAGTCGCCGTAGCGCACGGCCAGCACATGCTGCAGCGCGGTGCTGCCGCGCACCTTGTCGACCACGGGCAGCAGCACATCGGCCGCGATGATGACCCTGGCCTGCAGATCATTGAGCTGATATTCGAGTTCATGCTCCTTGTTCAGCGGCCCGCAGGGGCAGACGATGGCGCCGATCTTCTGCACCGCGTAGTGCGCAATGATGTACTGCGGGCAGTTGTTCATGAACAGGGCGACAGGCTCGCCGGGCTTCACGCCCAGTTGCTGCAGATGGGCGGCCACGGCATCGCTGGCCTCATCCACCTGGCGCCAGCTGATGTGCTGTCCGTACCAGATATAGGCATCGCGCTCGGGGTGCTGGCGCGCATTGCGGCGCAAGGCCTCATGCAGGGGAATGAGGATTTCGGATTCAGCCATGGTTGTCTCCTGGGTGTCTCGTATAGACCGGGCAGCTGCGCCACTTGCGAGCTTTCTCAGGGATTGCCTTAGGGCAATCTGCTGCTCGGCGTCTTGTCAATGTATACCTGCCGGTAGAACAATGCTACCCATTGGTATAACGAATGCGACACACGCAAACCCTCATGCCCGCCACGTCCAGAAAGACCGAAAAAAAGCCGGCTGCGCCCGTGGCGCCGCGCGGCCGCCAGCGCCTGCCCACCGCCGGCTCCGACGAGAAGCGCGAGCGCATTCTCAAGGCCGCCGAAGCCCTGTTCGACCGCTATGGCTATGCCAACACCACCATCGAGCAGATCGTGCAGGCGCTGGGCGTGACCAAGCCCTTTGTCTACTACTACTTCCGCAACAAGCAGGAGATCTTCGAAACCCTGTGCTGGGCACCGACCGAGGCCTGCTTCACGGTGCTGGACTTTGCAGCCGACGACCCGCGCCCCGCGCATGAAAAAGCCATTGACGGCCTGCAGCGACTGATCGCTGCCACCATTGCGCACTACCCGGCGGGCTTCTTCCCCTACCGCGAGCCGCAGGCTTTCAGCCCCGCCTATCTCAAGGCATCGCGCAATGTGGCCCAGCAGTTCTACAAGCAGTTCTGCGCCCTGCTCGACGAAGGCCGCGCCAGCGGGCATTTCGATTTCCGCGACACCCGCATTACCGCCCAGGCGGCCTGCAGTCTGCCCGGCTTTCTCTACAACTGGTATCAGCCTGACGGCAAGCTGGGCCCGGCCGAGATGGTGGTCGAGCTCACCGATCTGGCCTCGCGCGTACTGGGCCTGCGCACTGCTGCGGCCCCTGCGCGCAAACGCGCGGCCAGAGCCGCACCTGCGCCAGCAGCGCAGAACCCTTTGCCCCCCAGGCGCCGCAAGAGCGCTTCATCCACCACCAACAGCGCCAGCTGAGAGCCTCGAAGGCCAAGGCGCCATTCCAACTCCTGGAGACAAAACCATGTCAGTTCGCTTCTCAGCCCTTGCGCTGGCTGCCAGCCTGTGTGCCGGCACCGTATCCGCCCAGACGGCAGAGCCGTTCAAGATTGCATTCATCGACCCGCTCTCCGGCCCGTTTGCCAATGTGGGGGAAGTCATGCGCAACCATGTGCTCTACGCTGTCGATGACGTGAATGCCAAGGGCGGCCTCTACAACGGCGCCAAGTTCCAGCTGCTGCAGTTCGACAGCAAGCTCTCGGCCCAGGAGAGCCAGAGCGCGCTGCAGGCCGCCATTGATCAGGGCGCACGCGTGGTGGTGACGGGGGGCTCTGGCTCATCGGTGGTCACGGCCCTGGTGCAGGCGGCATCGCGCTACAACCAGCGCAACCCGGGCAAGGAGGTGCTGATACTCAACCACAGCTCCATCGATCCCGAGCTGACCGGCAAGTCCTGCAGCTTCTGGCATTTCATGTTCGACGCCAACACGGCCATGCGCATGCAGGCCATCGCCAACTACATCAAGACCCAGCCCGAGATCCGCAAAGTCTTTCTGCTCAACCAGGACTATGCCCATGGCAAGCAATGGGCCAGCTTCGGGCGCAGCATGGTAGCCAAGGCAAGACCGGATGTGCAGTTCGTGGGCGAGACCTTGCACCCCATGGGTCGCATCAAGGACTTTGCGCCCTATGTGGCCAAGATCAAGGAGGTCGGAACCGATTCGGTCATCACCGGCAACTGGGGCCAGGATCTGGCTCTGCTGCTCAAGTCCGCCGGGGACTCGGGCTACAACCTGCGCTACTTCAACCATAGTGCCGGCGGCTTTCCGGGCACCGTGACCTCGATTTCCCAGGCAAAGATAGGCCAGGTGACCTGGGTCGCGGAATGGCATCCCGGCATGGCCGACCATGCTCAGGCCGACGCCCGGGCCAGGGAGTACAAGGCCAGGATGAACCAGGACTTTCTGGCCCCGCGCATGGATCTTGTGCCGCGTATGCTGGCCGCTGCCATGGCCAAGGCCCAGTCCACCGAGCCCGTGAAAATTGCCAGGGCCATGGAGGACATGTCCATGGACACCGTCTTCGGCCCCGTCAAGATGCGCGGCAAGGACCATCAGCTGCTGCTGCCCCAGGTCGTCAACACCATCGCCCCCGTGGACGGCAAGCTGGTCAAGACAGGCTGGGAAGGCACGAACTACGGCTTCAGAACCGATGCCGTCTACTCCGCCCAGCAGCTTGATCTACCGACCGAATGCCAGATGAAGCGACCTTGAGCAAAAGACTACAACACAGCAACTGAAGCTTGAAACCGGCGCGCACCAAGCCAGAGACAGCGAGCAAGAGCCGCCTCGCAGCGAGGCTGTCGTCCTCCCTCCCGAAGAGAGAGGGGGAAGCCGCTACGCGGCTCAGGGGGTGGGCGTACCGTAGGTACGCTTTCCAAATATCCCGCTGCCCACGCGCACCATGGTGCTGCCTGCTGCCACGGCGGCTTCCAGATCGCCGGTCATGCCCATGGACAGCGTGTCGAAATGCTCCAGCCCCGCGAGACCACTGGCCTTGATGGACTCAAAAACGGCTTTGGCCTTTTTGTGGACTACGCATTGCGCCTCGAAATCAGGAGCATCGTCAGGAATGCTCATGATGCCGCGCAGCTGCAGATTGGGCAGTTTCACCATGGCTTGGGCCAGCTCCAGTGCTTGCTCGGCCATGACGCCGGACTTGGTGGCGCCGCCATCCACATTGACCTGGATGCAGACATTGAGCCGTGCCATGCCTTTCGGACGCTGGGCCGAAAGGCGCTCGGCGATCTTGAGCCGGTCCACGGTCTGAGCCCAGTCGAAATTCTCGGCCACCAGCCGCGTCTTGTTGCTCTGGATGGGGCCTATGCAATGCCACTGCAGCGCTTCGCCGCCCGCCAGCTGCATGGCGCGCACCGCGGCAATTTTCTCCACGGCCTCCTGGATATAGTTCTCGCCAAAGCTGCGCTGGCCGGCCAGCACCGCCTCGCGCACCGCATCCGCGCCAAAGGTCTTGGAAACGGCCAGCAGTTGCACCGATGTCACGGGCCGGCTTGCACTGGCGCAAGCGGCTGCCATGCGGGCATGAATCTGCCCCAGATTGTTTTCAATCGTCGTCATAATTGGCGCCAGAGTATCAAACCAGAGAGGGATCTCCGTGGATATCACGCAATTGCTGGCATTCAGTGTCAAGAACAAGGCTTCGGACTTGCATTTGTCGGCAGGCCTGCCACCCATGATTCGCGTCCACGGCGATGTGCGCCGCATCAACATCGATCCGCTGGACCACAAGACCGTGCACGCCATGGTCTACGACATCATGAGCGATGCCCAGCGCAAGCAGTACGAAGAGTTTCTGGAAGTGGACTTTTCGTTCGAGATTGAAGGCCTGGCCCGGTTTCGTGTCAATGCCTTCAACCAGAACCGCGGCGCGGCGGCCGTGTTCCGTACCATTCCCAGCAAGATCCTGACGCTGGAGCAGCTCAACGCCCCCAAGATCTTCGCCGACCTGGCCCTGAAGCCACGTGGTCTGGTGCTGGTGACCGGCCCCACGGGCTCGGGCAAGTCCACCACGCTGGCCGCCATGGTCAACTATCTCAACGAGACCGAGTACGGCCACATCCTGACGGTGGAAGATCCCATCGAATTCGTGCACGAGTCCAAGAAATGCCTGATCAACCAGCGCGAAGTCGGCCCCATGACGCTGTCGTTCGCGGCAGCGCTGAAGTCCGCGCTGCGTGAAGACCCGGACGCGATTCTGGTCGGCGAAATGCGGGACCTGGAAACCATCCGTCTGGCCATGACGGCGGCCGAAACCGGGCACCTGGTGTTCGGCACGCTGCACACCTCGTCGGCCGCCAAGACCATCGACCGTATCATCGACGTCTTCCCGGCCGAGGAAAAGGAAATGGTGCGCGCCATGCTGTCCGAGTCGCTGCAGGCCGTGATCTCGCAGACGCTGTGCAAGACCAAGGATGGCCAGGGCCGTGTGGCCGCACACGAGATCATGCTGGGCACGCCCGCCATCCGCAACCTGATCCGCGAAGCCAAGGTGGCACAGATGTACTCCACCATTCAGACCAGCCAGAACATGGGCATGCAGACTCTGGACCAGAACCTGACCGATCTGGTGCGCCGCAACCTCATCAGCCCGGCCGAAGCGCGCAGCAAGGCGAAGATTCCCGAGAATTTTCCTGGATGATGCCTCCCCCATGAGCGGCTTTGCCGCTTCCCCCCAGGGGGACGACGCCCTCGCCGCGAGGCGGCTCTTGCTCGGCGTCTCTCACTTGGGCTCTGCCAATTTTGACGCTGCCTCAAGGAACGATCATGGAACGCGATCAGGCCAGTAAATTCATCAACGATCTGCTCAAGCTCATGGTCAGCCGCAACGGCAGCGACCTGTTCATCACTGCAGAGTTTCCGCCCGCCATCAAGATTGACGGCAAAGTCACCAAGGTTTCGCCCCAGCCGCTGAACCAGTTGCATACGCTGGCCCTGGCGCGTTCCATCATGAACGACAGGCAGGTGGCGGACTTCGAACACACCAAGGAGTGCAACTTCGCCATCTCGCCTGCCGGTGTGGGGCGCTTCCGTGTCAACGCCTTCATGCAACAGGGCAAGGTCGGCATGGTGCTGCGTACCATTCCCAGCACCCTGCCCACGATTGACGGCCTGGGCGTGCCGCAGGTGCTCAAGGAAGTGACCATGACCAAGCGCGGCCTGTGCATCCTGGTCGGCGCGACGGGCTCGGGCAAATCCACCACGCTGGCCGCCATGGTGGACTGGCGCAACGAGAACTCCTTCGGCCACATCATCACCGTGGAAGATCCCGTGGAATTCGTGCATCCGCACAAGAACTGCGTGGTCACGCAACGCGAGGTGGGCCTGGACACTGAAAGCTGGGAAGCCGCGCTCAAGAACACGCTGCGCCAGGCGCCCGATGTGATTCTGATGGGCGAAATCCGTGACCGAGAAACCATGGAGCACGCGATTGCGTTCTCGGAAACCGGCCACCTGTGCCTGGCCACGCTGCATGCCAACAGTGCCAACCAGGCTCTGGACCGCATCGTCAACTTCTTCCCCGAAGAACGCCGTCCTCAGCTGCTGATGGATGTGTCGCTGAACCTGCGGGCCATCATCTCCCAGCGTCTGATTCCCAAGCAGGACAGCAAGGGCCGTGTCGCCGCCATCGAGGTGATGCTCAACTCTCCGCTGATTGCCGACCTGATCTTCAAGGGCGAGGTCGTCGAGATCAAGGAGATCATGAAGAAAAGCCGCAACATCGGCATGCAGACCTTTGACCAGGCGCTGTTCGACCTGTTCGAATCCAATCTCATCACCTACGAAGATGCGCTGCGCAATGCAGACTCGGTCAACGACCTGCGTCTGCAGATCAAGCTCAACAGCCAGCGTGCCCGGACTCTGGACCTGGCGGCCGGCACCGAGCATCTGACCATCGTCTAAGCCCAAGGCACTGGCATCTCTTCCCACAGGAGGAGCGCGGGTTTTGCTGCGTGGCGGGCCGCCCAGGCCCCTGCTGTCAGCCACGGCCATGCACTCCGGCGCTACCATGATCGAACTGTTTCGCACCAAGTCTTAGAGGATTTCATGAGCACAGCCACCATCGCCTCCCGCAGCTACGCTGCTTGCGCTTCCACTCCTGTGGCCTTTCTGGGCCTGGGTGTCATGGGCTATCCCATGGCCGGGCACCTGGCTGCGGCTGGCCATCAGGTCACGGTCTACAACCGCACGGCTGCCAAGGCCGAAGCCTGGGCCGAGGAATTCCCCGGCGGCAGCCATGCGGCCACGCCCCGCGAAGCCGTCAAGGGCGCACGCATGGTCTTCTCCTGCGTGGGCAATGACGACGACCTGCGCTCCATTGTGCTGGGCGACGACGGTGCCTTTGCAGGCATGGAGCCTGGCGCCATCTTTGTCGATCACACCACGGCCTCGGCCCAGGTGGCACGCGAGTTGTATGCCGAAGCACGCAAACGCGGCCTGCACTTTATCGATGCCCCTGTGTCGGGCGGCCAGGCCGGGGCGGTCAACGGCCAGCTTACCGTGATGTGCGGCGGCGATCAGGATATCTTCGACCAGGTGGCCCCGGTGGCCGATGCCTTCTCGCGCGCCTTCACCTATATGGGCGCCTGCGGCAACGGTCAGCTGACCAAGATGGTCAATCAGATCTGCGTGGCCAGTGTGGTGCAGGGCCTGTCCGAAGCCATTGCCTTTGGCCTTCGTGCCGACCTGGATGTGGCAAAAGTCCTCGATGTGATCGGCAAGGGAGCCGCCCAGAGCTGGCAGATGGACAATCGCGGCAAAACCATGGCCGTGGGCAAGTTCGACTTCGGCTTTGCCGTGGACTGGATGCGCAAGGATCTGGGGCTGGTGCTGGCCGA
The DNA here is from genome assembly GCF_016772095.1 of Comamonas sp. NyZ500. Classification (NCBI taxonomy): domain Bacteria; kingdom Pseudomonadati; phylum Pseudomonadota; class Betaproteobacteria; order Burkholderiales; family Comamonadaceae; genus Comamonas; species Comamonas sp. NyZ500. Next base: position 316,638 of record NZ_JAEIJE010000003.1, read on the forward strand.
GGCCCAGCGCAATGGCGCACGCCTTCCCGTCACCGCACTGGTGGACCAGTTCTATGCCGATGTACAGGCCATGGGCGGCAATCGCTGGGATACCTCCAGCCTGATCCAGCGCTTGCGCTGAGCCGCTTCGCCATGAAAAAAAACCGGGCTCGAGTCCGGCTTTTTTTGTGACCGTCAGCTCACCTCAGTTCATGCTGGAGCGATCCTCGACCACAGGGGCGGCCTTGGATGTTGCTGCAGCCAGCTCATCTTCGGAGATGACCTCAAACAGGCGCACAACCTTGCTCACATCGTTGACGCCACGCGCGATCTCGGCAGCCCGCTTGGATTCGCGCGGCGTGACTATGCCCATCAGATAGACCACGTTGTTCTCGGTCACGACCTTGATGGCCGAGGATGAAATGTCCTTGGCGTTGACCAGACTGGCCTTGACCTTGGTCGTGATCAGAGAATCCTGGGAGCGCTGACCCAGAGTGGCCGTGAAAGGCGCGACCTCGATCTCGTTATAGACCTGGCGCACGGTGGATTGTTCGCGCACCAGCTTCTCGATGGTTGCCTTGTCCGTCGCATTGCCTGCCTGGCCGGTCAGCAACACCACACGGTTGTAGCTGGTGGCGCTGACGCGGGCCTTGTCGCCCATCACCTCGCTGATGCGATTGCCGGCACGCAGCTCTATGCCCTGGTCCTCAACCTGTGTGCCGGTGGTACGTCTGTCCACTGCCGACATGCCCGCCACAGCAGCACCGCCGCCCACCAGAGCCACGCAACCGCTCAAGGCACCGCCCAGAGCGGCAACAGTCAGGGCCGCACATGCAACACGGGTCCACTTCAACTTCATAAAGGCATCTCCTGGTCACCAAGCAGTTGAGAGTCCACACCATCGGCCAGACAGTGCAGGATCAAGGTATGGGTTTCACGCACGCGCGCCGCACGGTCGTGGGGCACGCAGATCAGTACATCGGTCTCGCGCACGGCGGTGGCCAGATTTCCGCCGGTGCGGCCTGTCAGCACCACGGCCATCATGTCGCGCTCGTGGGCGGCTTCAAGAGCCTCCAGCACAGCCGTGTCGTTGCCGGTCACCGACATGAGCAGCAGCAGATCGCCGGGCTGCCCCAGCGCCCGCACCTGACGCGCCAGATACTGGCTGGCATTGCCGCCCGAGCCCGTGGCTCCCACGCTGCCCAGCAGGCCGCCATCGGAAGTCAGGGCCACGGCCGCCAGCTCGGGACGATCGCGCTCGAACCCTGTCACGCACAGGGAGGCAAATAACTGGGCATCGCTGGCCGAAACGCCCGTACCGCAGGCCAGCACCTTGCCGCCGCCCGTCACGCAGGCCAGCATGGCCTGTACGGCGGAAGCAATAGGTTGGCTCAGCGCCTGGGCGGCCTGGTACTTCAGGTCGGCACTGTCGATGAAATGCTGTTGAATTCGTTGCTCTAGCATGGAGGCCCGATGATACCCGCCACCTGTTATCTCTTTGGTAGCAAACCGTTATTTGCGCATCAGTGTTGCGCACAACTATGACGCGGCGACTAAAGCGCCTCGAATGCCGCTTGGAGCCATTCGAGGCGCATCTGGTTCCCGGCGCTATCGACCAGCACCACATCAAAGCGGCATGGCGGCGCTGCCGCAAGCCGCATCAGATAGTATCTGGCGGCCAGCACGATGCGCTGCTGCTTGAGACGGCCGATGCTGCCGCCGGCACCGCCGAAGCGCTCGGTGTTGCGGCTGCGGACTTCGACGAACACCAAAGACCCGTCGCGGTCACGCAGGATCAAATCGATTTCGCCGCCACCACGGCCCGGCGTCCGATAATTGCGCTCGACAAGCTTCAGGCCCCGCGTCTGCAAATGCGCCAACGCGGCATCCTCGGCCTGCTGCCCGCGTGCGGTTGTGCTTTGCGCCGGCTTGGGCCGCTTTCCAAGGAAATCCATTGACTACCTCTTTCGCCTCTGCACTGACTGCCGCACATGACGCGGCCGCTTCCCAGCATTATCCGCAGGGAGCCCTGTATGTGGTGGCGACGCCGATTGGCAATCTGGCCGATATCAGCCTGCGCTCGCTGCATGTGCTGCAGATCGTGGACTGCATCGCCTGCGAGGACACGCGCCACACCCAGGGCCTGCTGCGCAGCTACGGGCTGGACCGACCCGGCAACCAGCTGCTGGCCGTGCACCAGCACAACGAGGCAGAAGCCGCCCAGCAGGTGATCGAGCGCCTGCAGCAAGGCCAGCGCATCGCCTATGTCAGCGATGCCGGCACTCCCGGCGTCAGCGACCCGGGCGCGCGCCTGTGCGCGGCGCTGCAGGCCACGGGTCTGCGCAGCATTCCGCTGCCCGGCGCCAGCAGCGTGACATCGGCCATCAGCGTGGCCGGCGCCGTCACGCCGGCACAGGGCGAAAGCGGTTTTGTGTTTGCCGGCTTCCTGCCCACCAAGAATGCCGAACGACTGGCCGCCGTGCAGAAGCTGGCCGACCAGCCGCGTTGCACCGTGCTGCTGGAAGCACCGCACCGCATCATCGAGCTGGCCCAGGCTCTGGCCCTGCTGGGCGAGCGTCGCGTCACGCTGGCGCGCGAGATCACCAAGCAGTTTGAAGATATCGCCAGCATGCCGGCCCACGAGCTGGCAGCCTGGCTGCAGGCCTCGCCGCAGCGCGTCAAGGGCGAGTTCGCCATCGTGCTGCACCCCGTGGCGGTGCAGCAGGAGTCGGGCGAGGCCGAGCGCGTGCTCAAGCTGCTGCTGGCCGAGTTGCCGACCAAGACGGCCGTGAAGCTGGCCGCCGAAATCACTGGGGCCAGCCGCAACACGCTCTACGACCGGGCGCTGGAACTCAAGCGGGCCGCCGAAGAGGAATAGGTAGGTCAACCGGGCGCGGTACAAACCAGAGACGCCTGGCAAGGGCTGCCCCGCAGCCCCCGTTTGGGGAAGCCTGGTTGCGACTCAAGCGTAGGCCAGACCGGTTGCCACGCCACCAAACAGGTCGCCTTCGACCTGCGGCACATCGGGGAAAGCGACGCGCAGCGCATCGCGCAGGGTACGTAGGGCCGAAGAGCCGCCGGTCAGATAGATGGCGTCTGGCGCTGCCACGCCGGCCTGGCGCACACAGTCCTGCGCACATTCGACGACCTGCAGCAGCAAGGCCTGCAGTTGCTCCTGCAGAACCTCCGGGGAGATGGCCGCCGGCAGGTCTTGCTCCAGCCAGTCCAGAGCAATGGCCGAGGCCGCATGGCTTTGCGAAGCCACAATCTTGGCCTGCTCCACCGCATCGGCCAGCCTATGGCCTTCGCGCCAATCCAGCACCTTCATCAGCCGCTGGTGCAGCTGCTGATCGCTGTAATCGCTCTTGAGACCGCGCGCCGCAGCCAGGGCCTTGGCTGTGTACAGCCACTGGATCAGATGCCAGGTGGAGAGATCGAAGAACACGCTGCTGGGCACCTCGCGCCCGCTGGGGCCGATGTGCTTGTAGCCCAGCAGCGGCATGACCTGGGCCACGTTGAGGCGATGATCGAAATCCGTGCCTCCGATATGCACGCCGGTGGTGGCCAGAATGTCCTGGGTGCGGTCGGCATGCCCGGCCTGTTGCGGACCGAGACGCACCACCGTGAAGTCCGAGGTGCCGCCGCCGATATCGACCACCAGCACCAACTGCTCCTCGCTCAGGCGCTGCTCGTAATCCAGCGCCGCCGCAATCGGCTCCAGCTGAAAGCTGACTTCGCCCAGGCCAGCAGCGCGCGCCGCAGCGGCCAGGGCATCCTGCGCCTGACGGTCTCGCTCCGGGTGTTCGTCGACAAAATGCACGGGGCGCCCCAGCACCACACGCTCGGGCAGACGTCCATCCAGCGCCCGGCGTGCCTGATCGGCCACGCGCTTGAGAAAGATCGCGATGATGTCCTGATAGCTGACGAGCTGCTCGTGCACCGCGGTCTTTTCCAGCAGCAGGCTGCTGCCCAGAAGGCTCTTGAGGGAGCGCATCAGGCGCCCTTCCTCGCCTGCCAGATACTGCTGCATGGCATCGCGGCCGAAATGCGTGCTGTGTTCTTCGGTATTGAAGAACAGCGCCGTGGGCATGCCCGTGGCCGCTCCTTCCAGAGGCAGCAAAGTTGCGGTCTTGCCAGGCAGGCGATAGGCAGCAGCAGAGTTGGAGGTTCCGAAATCGATGCCCAGAGTGGCAGGCGTGAGAGCTGTGGTCATGAAAGGCGGCGCTGCACCGCGTCGGCCCGCAAAGGCTGACGCGGCCGCAACGAAAACGCCCACCTAAGTGGGCATGGGTGTCAGCGGGGGCGCTATTCTAGCGCCCCTGTTATTGGGCCTAGGCGGCGGCGGTTTCCAGCTCGCTGCCGGAATGCAGTGCCAGTTCAATGCGCACCCCGTGGGTGGCAACTTCGTCCAGTCCCTCTGCTACCGCCTGCTGCGGCACCGACAGCACGATCGCATAAGGTCCTTCGCCGCGAGTGGCCAGTCTTTGGGCCAGAGGGCCCGCAGCCCGGACGGGTGCGGCCAGCACCAGCTCGGTGGTGCCCAGACCCAGCGATAGCTGCTGCGTGCTGCCGTCGGCCGAGACTCGCAGCGCGCTGACATCCACGCCTTCGCCGAGCAAGGCCCGCCAGCGCGCCAGGCTGGCCCGCAGGTCCTTCACCGCCACTTCCAGGCGCGCCACGCCGGTCACGCCATTGGGATGCACCCGGGCCTGGCCTTCGGGCACGCGCAAGGCACGCGGCGTCAGGTCGCCGCACAGAAACGGCAGATCCTGGCTGTGGGCGCGTGCATTGCGCCAGCGCAGCTGCTCTCCATCGGGACGCAGACGTCCGCCCTCATAAGGCGCTTCATAGTCCAGGCCGCGCGCCTGGGCCGCCGCCACCACGGCGCCGGTCTCGGAGGGCAGCAGCGCAAAGTCGACCAGGCCCTCGCCATGCTGCTGCAACTGCTGCCACCAGCGTTCCTCGGGCGCGGGCGCACGCCAGGCAATGAGTTCGAAATAGACGCCGTCGGCAAACACCACCAGGGCGTTGTGCGTGGAGCGGCCCGGGTGCTCGCCGCCGCGCAGCACGTTGAAGCCCAGGGACTGGTAGTCGGCAATCGTGCGCTCCAGATCCTGGACCGCGATGACGATATGGTCGAGTGGCAGGCTCATGCAAAAGTCTTTCTAGAGGTTCTCAGGCCGCCAGGCGCTCGGGCGCGCTGGAGTCGGTATGGCGCACCTCGGCGCGGATGGACTGGGGGTTGCGCAGCAGGTTGAGGATGGGGCAGCTTCGCTCCACGGCCTCGAACAGCGCATTGATCTCGGCGCGGCTGGCTGGCGAATCGATATGCACGGTATAGCCGATATCGTGCGGCCAGATCGGCGTCGCCTCATGGCCGGGCTTGCCGCCGCGCGGGTCTATGACGCCCGTGACCTCGACTTCGAGGCTCTCCAGCGGCACCTGGCGCTCGGCCGCCTGGATCAGAAAGATATGGGTCACGCAGGTGCCCAGCACGCCCAGTTGCAGCTCGGGCGAGCTCGGGCCGAGGTTGTAGCCCGCGAAGTCGGGCGGGCTGTCGCTGATGACCTGGTGTTCGCGGATGCGCAGACGACGCACGCCGCTGCGCCCCTCGGCACGCACGCTGGCCTTGAGCCTGGCGGCCTGGGCCGTGCCCGCCTCGATGGCGGCGCTGCGCGCCAGCACGGCCGCGCGTTTTTCGGAAAGATATTCGTTGAGATGGCTCATGAGCGGGCTTTCGATAGAGGAATGCCAGGCCATTGTTGTGAGAGCGGCGCGCCGGGCCAACAAAGGAATTCGTCTGCGCTTATGCGCTTTGCAAATATGCGGTCTCTCACTGCTTAGTTGTTTTTCGCATAACGATGCTACTCAATATATGAACACGAATATTTGGTGTCGATAGCATGAGAACCATGAATCCGGTCGGTCGCTGCGGCGATGCGTCCGGAACCAGAGTTTTCAACGCCATGCGGCGACGAGGTATGAACGTGTTTTTCCCTTCGCAGACGGATCCATCGATAAAACAGCCGGCAAACAGGCCGGCCCGACGCCGCGCCCTATGGGTCGCAGTGGCGGTACTGACGGGCAGCATGCTGCTGGCCGGCTGCTCCAGGCAATCCGGCACGGCCCAGGCCGGCGCATCGGCAGAACCGGTCCAGGGCGGCACCCTGGTCTACCTCGAACAGCAGGCACATACCAATCTCTATCCGCCTGCCGGCGGCTTTTATCCCAACGGCGGCGTGCTCAACCAGATCACGGACAAGCTGACCTATCAGGACCCCGAGACGCTGGAAATCCAGCCCTGGATCGCCGAGTCCTGGACCGTGAACGCCGATGCCACCGAGTACAGCTTCAAGCTGCGCTCCGGCGTGAGCTTCTCGGATGGATCGCCGCTGGACGCGGCCGCCGTGGCGCGCAACTTCGACACCTACGGCCTGGGCAACAAGGCGCTCAAGCAGCCGGTTTCCGAGGTCATCAACAATTACGAGCGCAGCGAAGTCGTCGATCCGCTGACCGTGAAGTTCTTCTTCAAAAAGCCCTCGCCGGGCTTTCTCCAGGGCACTTCGGTGATCGGCTCGGGCCTGGTCTCGCCGGCCACGCTGGATCGTCCCTTCGAGGAGCTTGGCGATGCCACGCGCATCATAGGTTCGGGCCCCTTCGTGGTGGCCAGCGAGACCCTGGGCAAGGAGCTGGTGCTCAAGGCACGCCAGGACTACCGCTGGGGTCCGGCCAAGCTGGCCCACCAGGGCCGCGCACGCCTGGATGAAGTCAAGTTCATCGTCACGCCCGAGGACAGCGTGCGCATAGGCGCACTGCTGGCCGGTCAGGCCGGCTTCATCCGCCAGGTCCAGGCCTATGACGAAAAGCGCGTGGAGCAACAGAAGTTCAGCATCTACGCGCCTTCCACGCGCGGTGTGAACAACAGCATCGCCATCCGTCCCGACAACGCCCTTGTGGCCGACCTCAAGGTGCGCCAGGCCCTGTTGCATGGCACCAATACCAAGGAGATCGTCGAAACCCTGTTCTCGCCGCGCTACCCGCAGGCACGTTCGGTGATCGCCTCCACTGCAGCCGGCTATGTGGACCTGTCGGCCAAGCTGGTCTTTGACGAGGCCAGGGCAAAGCAATTGCTCGACGAAGCCGGCTGGAGCCTGGGCGCCAACGGCCTGCGCCAGAAGAACGGCCAGGACTTCGTGCTCTCGACCTACGAATCCCTGCCCCAGCCGCAGAACAAGGAAACCCTGCAGCTCGTGGCCCAGCAATGGGCCAGGCTGGGCATCAAGCTCAATGTGCTGGCCGGAGACTCGGGCAGCCGCACGGTGGATACGCTGGACCCCGACAAGACAGGCGTGCTGCCGGGCATGGTGGGCCGCGCCGACCCCGACGTGATCAAGAGCAACTACTACCCGAGCAACCGCAATGTACTGCTGCAAAAAGGCGGCGTGAGCCAGAAGGTCAAGTCCTTCGAGGACAGCAAGCTCAACCGCCTGTTCGATGCCATCGCGGCCGAGACCGATGCCAACCGGCGCCTCGCACTGACCGGCGAGGTACAGAACTATCTGATCGACCAGGCCTATGTGATCCCGATCTTCGAGGAACCCCAGGCCTTCGCGGGTGCGACCTGGGTGCGTGAGGTGGGCTTCGAGGCCGTGGGCCGTCCCAGCTTCTACAGCACCTGGCTGGCCAAGCGCTGAGCGCGAGCGACCAAGGAGGCGCACCCATGCCACGCCACTATCTGCTTGGCCGCATCGCACAGGCCGCCCTGGTGCTGTGGGCGGCTTTCACGGCCTCTTTCATCCTGCTGCAGCTGCTGCCGGGCGATGCCGTGCTGATCAAGTTCCTGAACCCCGAGCTGGGCCTGGGCCCGCAGGAAATCACCGACATCCGCGCCGCCTATGGCGCCGACCAGCCCGTCTGGCAGCAATACCTGCATACGCTGGCTCAGTTCCTCACGGGCCATTTCGGCTACTCGCTGCAGGCCGGCGTGCCCGTGAGCCAGGGCCTTGCCACCAGTCTGCCGCCCACGCTGCGCCTCGCGGCCCTGGGCTTTTCCACGGCGGCGCTGCTGGCCATCGCTCTGGCGGCTGCGGCCAGCCTCGCGCCTCTGGCCTGGCTGCGCAATGCCCTGCAAGCCCTGCCCTCGGTCTTTGTCTCCGTGCCCGCTTTCTGGCTGGGCATCATGCTGATCCAGGTCCTGTCCTTCCGTCTGGGCTGGATTCCCGTCATCAATCCCGGCCCCTGGGAAGGCCTGGTCCTGCCCACGCTGACGCTGGCCGTCCCGATTTCGGCGCCGCTGGCCCAGATCCTGCTGCGCAATATCGACAACGTGCTGGCCCAGCCCTTTGTGGCCGTGGCGCGCGCCAAGGGCGCTTCTCGCCCCTGGGTGCTGCTGCACCATGTGGCGCGCAATGCCTTGCTGCCCACCTTGACGATTGCCGGCGTGCTGTTCGGCGAGCTGCTGGCCGGCGCCGTGGTCACCGAGGCCGTGTTCGGTCTCAACGGCCTGGGCACGCTGACCCAGCAGGCCGTGGGCAATCAGGACACGGCCGTGCTCCAGGCCGTGGTCGTGGTCTCGGCCGCCGCATTCGTGCTCATCAACCTCGCCGTGGACCTGCTCTACCCGCTGCTCGATCCTCGTTTGCGTCATTCTGTGGAGAACCGGGCATGAACACCGCCGTCTCGACCGCCATTCCCAAGCCACTGGCATCCGGCGTCGCATCGACCGCAGCGCCCAGGCTGGTGCCCCCATCGGCACCGGCCGCAAAAAGCCAGCGCCCCGTCCTGATCGATCTGCAAAGACTCAGGCGTCTGTCGCCCACGCTGGCCCTGGCCTGGCTGGTGATTGCCACGGCCGCGCTGTGGGCCCTGGTTCCGGGCTGGTTTGCGCATCAGAATCCCGTCGTCGGCCAGGCCGGCCAGCAGTTGCTGGAGCCCGGCCTCGCGCACTGGCTGGGCACGGATGCGCTGGGGCGTGATCTCTGGGCCCGCGTGGTGCATGGCTCGGTGCACTCCTTGTCGGGCGCTTTCCTGGCCGTGGCCGTGGGCCTGGTGGCGGGCACGCTGATCGGCCTGCTGGCCGGTTCCACGGGCGGCCGTGTCGATGATGCGCTGATGCGCTTCGTAGACGTGCTGCTGGCCGTGCCCTCGCTGCTGCTGTCGCTGACCATCATCATCTTGCTGGGCTTTGGCACCATCAATGCGGCCATCGCCGTGGGGGTGGCATCCGTCGCCGGCTTCGCGCGCCTGGTGCGCTCCGAAGTGGTACGCGTGCGCCGCTCGGACTATGTGGAGGCCGCCTTCGGCAGCGGCGGACGCTTTGCCGCCGTGCTGTGGCGCCATGTGCTGCCCAATTCGCTGACCTCGGTGGTGGCCCTGGCCGCGCTGCAGTTCGGCTCGGCCATCCTGTCGATTTCCACGCTGGGCTTTCTGGGCTACGGCGCACCGCCGCCCACGCCCGAATGGGGTCTGCTGATCGCCGAAGGGCGCAACTATATCGCCACCGCCTGGTGGCTTACCACGGCGCCGGGCCTGGTCGTGGTGGCCGTGGTTCTGGCCGCCAACCGCATCGGCGCCTCCTTCGCGCGGAGGCCGGCATGAGCACCCTGCTGCAAGACCGCCCCGCTACGGCAATCCCTGCCTCAGCCACCGCCCCTCTGCTCGAAGTCCAGGACCTGGTCATCGCCTACCGCGACCACAGCGGCCAGGAACAGCGCGTGGTCCACGGCCTGTCGTTTTCCGTGGCGCCCGGCGAAGTCGTGGCCCTGGTCGGCGAATCGGGCTCGGGCAAGACCACCACGGCCCAGGCCGTGATCGGCCTGCTCGCCGACAACGGGCGCCGCGAGCAAGGCAGCATCCGGCTGCAAGGCATCGAGGTCTCGGACTGGGGCGCCGCGCGCTGGAACAGCATTCGCGGCCGCGTGCTCAGCCTGGTGCCCCAGGACCCGACCACCTCGCTGAACCCCGTGCGCACCGTGGGCGACCAGGTCGGCGAAATCCTGCGCATTCACGGCCTGCGCGACCGCTCTGCCATCGAGGCGCGCGTGATCGACCTGCTGACCCGCGTGGGCCTGTCCCAGCCCACCCTGCGGGCGCGCCAGTATCCGCACGAGCTGTCGGGCGGCATGCGCCAGCGTGTGCTGATCGCCATCGCCATCGCGCTGCGGCCTGCGCTGATCATCGCCGACGAGCCCACCAGCGCGCTGGATGTCACGGTGCAGCGGCGCATCCTGGATCTGATCGACGAGCTGCGCCGCGAAACCGGCACCGCCGTGCTGCTGGTCACCCACGACCTGGGCGTGGCGGCCGACCGCGCGCATCGCCTCATCGTCATGCAGGGCGGTCGCATCCAGGAACAAGGCCCGACACTGGAGCTTCTGCGCCATCCGCAAAGCGCCTATACGCGCCGCTTGCTGTCGGACGCACCTTCGCTCACGCCCGCCCCCCGTCGCACACCGCCTGAGACGGCGATTGCCACCGAGGACTGGGCCATCGAGGTCGAGGACCTGGTTCACGACTTCCATGCCCCCAGCCAGGGGCGCGGCATTTTCCGCGCCGTGGACGGCGTGTCGCTGCGCCTGCGCCGGGGCTCCACGCATGCCATCGTCGGCGAGTCGGGCTCGGGCAAGACCACGACCATACGCGACATCGTGGGCCTGGCACGCCCTACATCGGGTCGCATCCGCATCGCCGGCGCCGAACTCACGGGCCTGCGCGGCGAGGCCCTGCGCCAGCTGCGGCGCAAGGTCCAGCTGGTCTACCAGAACCCGTTCAGCTCGCTGGACCCGCGCCAGCGTGTCTTCGACATCATCGAGGAGCCGCTGCTCAACTTCGAGCCGCTGCCGCCCCAGGAGCGCCGCCAGCGCGTGCTTGACATGCTCGAGCGCGTGGGCCTGCCTGCCGCCGTGCTCGAACGGCGCCCGCATGCGCTTTCGGGCGGCCAGCGCCAGCGCGTGGCGATTGCACGCGCCCTGGTGCTGCAACCGGAGGTGGTGGTGCTGGACGAGGCCGTTTCGGCCCTGGACGTGACCGTGCAGGCCCAGATCCTCGCCCTGCTCGCGCAGCTGCAGCAGGACCTCGGCCTGAGCTATCTCTTCATCTCGCACGACCTTGCCGTGGTGCGCCAGATCGCCGACACGGTGTCGGTGCTGCGCGCAGGCAAGGTGGTGGACGCGGGCAGCGTCGAGGACGTGTTCCTGCGCCCCACCAGCGACTACACGCGCGAACTCATGGACGCCATTCCCGGCAAAAGGAGCATTGATTTTGTCCCCCACCCCGCCTGACACTCTTGCTCGCGTGCGCCCTGCCCCGCGCCTGGGCTTCTTCAGCCGCCTGCTCGATGAGGTACCGGCCGGCGAACGCTACCGCCTGGTCACCGAGCAGATCGCCCATGCCGAAGCCCAGGGCTTCGACTCGGCCTGGATCGCCCAGCATCATTTCCATGAAAGCGAGGGCGGCCTGCCCTCGCCCCTTGTCTTTCTCGCGCATGTGGCGGCACACACGCGGCGCATCCGCCTGGGCACGGGCGTGGTCACGCTGCCGCTGGAAAGCGCGCTGCGCGTGGCCGAGGATGCGGCCGTGCTGGACCTGCTCTCGGACGGCCGCCTCGAGGTGGGCCTTGGCACGGGCGGCACAGCGGAGTCCTTCGAGGCCTTCGGCGTCACAGGCAGCGAGCGCGGCGCGGTCTTTGCGCGCAACTTCGCCGTGCTGAGGGATGCCTGGGCCGGGCGCGAGCTGGCAGGCGGCGTGCGTCTGTACCCCGCAGCCCCGCAGCTGCTGGAGCGCGTCTGGCAGGCCACGTTCTCGGTCGAAGGCGGGGCACGCGCCGGTGCCAACAGGGACGGCCTGATGCTCTCGCGCACACAGCCCCGACCCGAAGGCCGCCCCCGGGCCACGCTGTCCGAGATACAGAACCCCATCATCGAAGCCTATCTCGCGGCCCTGCCCGCAGGACGCGCACCGCGCATCCTGGCTTCGCGCACCCTGCTGGTTTCCGACCAGCGCGCCCAGGCACTGGAATGGGCCGAAGCCGGTCTGCGCCGCTCGGCCCAGCGCCATGCGGCCCTGGCCTCAACCTCCTCCACGCAATGGGCAACGCGCGTCGATCCGCAGGCGCCGCTACAGCAGCTCATTGAAGCCTACGACGTGCATGTGGGCACGCCCGAGGAGGTGATCGCCTCGCTGCGCGCCGACACGGCGCTGGCGCAAGCCAGCGACATCGTGTTCCAGGTCCACTCCATCGACCCGCCGCACCAGGCCATTCTGCGCTCCATCGAGCTGACAGCAGCCGTCGTGGCGCCGGCTCTGGGCTGGCGCCGCAGCGAGGCCCCCGCCGACGCTTCCCAACCCCCAGTCCGGACCGAACTGCTTCAAGCCGCATGACCATGAGCAATACCGCACAGACCCGCTTTCCCGAAGATGTGATCGACCATCTCGCCGATATCGCTGCCGGCAGCACGCTCGATCAGGTGCGCCGCCACCGTAGCGAGGCACGCACCCAGGCCCAGCAAAGCTTTGCCGCGCTGTTCACCCCCGCCGAGCCGGTTGCAGGAACCGTCTCGCTGCGCGAGCGCCTGACGCTGGCCGCCTTCACGGCAGGCCTACACGGCGAGCCTCGCAGCACGGCCTTCTACACACGCGCCCTGGCGGGCGAGGATGCCGATCTGGCCGATGCCGTGAGCTCGGAAGTGGTGCGCGGGCGCGCTGCCAGCCTGCAGCCCGGCAGCGGCCCGCACGGTCCCTACGGGATCTATCCGGCCGGCCCCTTGAGCCGCGAGGACCAGAGCGGCCCCAGCTACGCTGTGGACCCGGCCCATGCGGCTTTGCTGGGCCCGCGCCTGAGCGCCGCGCTGGCCCATGCCCATCTGCTGGCCTACCACCCACGCGATGCGAGTGCCCAGGCCTTGCTGGCGCTGCAGCAGGCCGGCTGGAGCGAGACCGATATCGTCATCCTGTCCCAGCTCGCCTCTTTCCTGTCCTTCCAGATCCGCCTCGTGGCGGGGCTGCGCGTGCTTGGCGCACGAGCTGCAGTCACCACGGCATCTTCCACCCTCGCCCTGCAAGCCCAGCCATGAGCACCACGCACAACACCTCCCCCCAGGTCTTCACCCAGGAACAGCTCGACTGGCAGCCATGGATAGCTCCGCTGCAGGAGAGCGAGCTGAGCGAGCGCCACCATGCAGGCCTGGTGGACGCGGCGCGCGCGCGTTCACCCTATTTCCGGCTGCTGGCGCGCGACCCCGACACGCTGGGAGCACGCACGCGCACCGACAAGGACATCTTCTACAACCCCGATGCCGGCCTGCCGCGCGCCGAGCGCGAACTGGCAGCAGCTGCAACCTCACGCACCAATGGCTGCATCTACTGCGCTTCGGTACATGCGCGCTTTGCCACGCATTTCTCGCAACGCGCCGCCGATGTGCAGCGCCTGCTCGATGAAGGTCCGGGCAGCGATCTGGGCCCGCGCTGGAACGCCATCGTCGCCGCCGCCGTGGCCTTGACGCAGACGCCGCCCGCACTGGAGTCCAGTCATATCGATGCGCTGCGCGCCGCCGGCCTGGATGACGCGGCCATCTCCGATGCGCTGCAGGGCACTGCCTTCTTCAACTGGGCCAACCGGCTCATGCTGTCTCTGGGCGAGCCCCTGTGCACGAGCAGCTGACAGCGCGGCTCACCACAGCCCCAGCAACTTCCACCAGGCGCTGCCGACGACAGCGAAGATCAGCAACTCCAGCACGCACATCGCAGCCCCCACGCGCCACCAGACACCTAGAGTCACATAGCCGCTGCCGAAGATGATGGGTGAAGTGCCGGTCGCGTAGTGCGTCAGCGTCATCATGATGGCCGAACCGGCCGTCATCATCAGCATGAAGGGGACGACGTAGTCAGCCGGGATCAGTTGCGCGCCCACGGTCAGAAAGGCCAGCATCATGGCGCTGATATGGGCCGTGGTGCTGGCAAACAGATAGTGCGAGAAGACGAAAACGCCCACCAGAATGGCGGCCACGGGCAGCCAGTCCAGGCCGCTGGCGACGATGGCGCTCTTCAAGCCCTCGGCAAACCAGGCGACCACACCGAGCTTGTTGAGCTGCTCGGCCAGCATGACCAAGGCACCGAACCAGATCAGGGTGTCCCAGGCGCTTTTCTCGGACAGCACATCATCCCAATCGATGGTCCCCGTGATGATCAGGGCGAACAAACCGAGAAAAGCCACCACGGTCGGGTCCAGCGTGAACGCCGGGCCGAACAGCATTTGCGGCACATTCGCCCATAGCAGCAGCATCACGCCGAAGGTGCCGAGCATCACGCGCTCCTTGCCTGACAGCGGGCCCATGCCTGCCATCTCGGCGCGCGCGTACTCCACGGCATTGGGCGTGGCCTTGAGTTCGGGTGGCGACAGCAGATAGATCGCCAGCGGCATCAACAGCAGACACAGCAGCCCTGGCAGCAGCATGTACAGAGCCCAACTTGTCCAGCTCAGGTGCAGGGACTGACCCGTGGCCTTGGCCACCAGGTCCACGACCAGCGGATTGGGCGCCGTCGCGGTCAGGAACATCGCCGAGGTGATCGGATTGGAATGGTAGTTGACCAGCGCCAGATAGGTCCCGACCTTGCCTTGCGTTCCCTTGGCCGGATCCGATTCAAAGGCATTGGCGATGGACTTCATGATCGGATGCACGATGCCGCCGCCGCGTGCCGTGTTGCTGGGCGTGAACGGGGCCAGTACCAGCTCGCAGATCGCGAGTCCGTAACCTATGCCTATGGTGCGCTTGCCCATCAGCGCAATGAACAGCAATCCGATGCGGTTGCCGAGCCCCGTCTTCTTGAGACCGCGCGATATCAGAACCGCCACCACGATCAGCCAGATCAGGGGATTCGCAAAGCTGCTCAGCGCATCCGTGATCGCACCTTTGGACGAACTGGAGGTGACCTGGGACAGCGACACGATGACAATCGCCATCAATGCCATCACGCCTATGGGCATGACCTTGAGGATGATCGCCACGATGGTCGTCAGAAAGATGGCCACCAGTTGCCAGGCCTTGCTGTCCAGTCCCGCAGGTACCGGCGTCAGCAGCAGACCGGTCAGCACCAGGGTGGAAATCAGTGCAGGCACGACCCGAAACGGAACGGCCGATTTGAAGTAACGGAACATCGAGACGATCTTCTCGAACATAGAAGTCCTTTTCTTTACCTGCAGCGCATCGAGACACCATACCTCAGCTCAGCAAAAGCCAGGAGTCCCCGACGGACATTGGCGCTCGGGTCACAGACTGGCATCATGATGCAGTGCCGCATGGCTTCGACTCCAGGCCGACTTTTACGTTGCCAAAGTTTGATCGACGGCAAGACTTGCAGAAGCAAAACCGATGGCAAGACCTCGTACGTGTCAGTATTCAAGCATTGGGCACATGCCCATGGATTCAGCAGGAGAGACACTCTAAATGCCAGCGAACCGATTCCTGCCCGATGAATGGGAAAGCCGCCTTGAAGAAATAGATCTAGCGATACTGCATCAGGCTGCTATCTGCAAGATCCGGCTGCTCGACCCCGGTGCCGTCGAACGCGTGCTGGCCAACGATGCCGGCATCTGCGGTGCCGAGCATGAGACGGCATTCAGGACCTTGCGCGGCCTGCTCTATCTGCACTACACCGAGGTACTGCATATCAGCGAGGTACTGAGCCCGGAAATCGCCCAGGTGATTGCCAGCCGGGTGCGCGAGCATCTGAGCCGGCGCTCGGGCACAGCGCCGGGAGGTATGACGAGCTGATACCAGCGCCGCCGCCCTTCAATGGAAAATGGACAAAAAAAAGGTCACGACAATGTCGTGACCTTTTCAATTTGGTTGCGCGAGAAGGATTTGAACCTCCGACCTTTGGGTTATGAGCCCAACGAGCTACCAGACTGCTCCATCGCGCGGTATTTCCAAATTATAGCAGGCTTTGCAGCCTGCCCTGGCTTATTCAGCTGCTGCAGCGGCTTCTTCAGCGCGCTCGACCAGTTCCACATAGGCCATGGGAGCGTTGTCGCCCACGCGGAAGCCCATCTTCAGGATACGTGTGTAGCCACCGGGACGCTGAGCGTTGCGGGGACCCAGCACGTTGAACAGCTTGGTCACGCTGTCGCGGTCGCGCAGGCGGTCGAAAGCCAGACGACGGTTAGCCACGGTATCAACCTTGGCCAGAGTGATCATGGGCTCGATGACGCGACGCAGTTCCTTGGCCTTGGGGACCGTGGTCTTGATTGCTTCGTGCTCGATCAGCGAGTTCATCATGTTCTGCAGCATTGCCTTGCGGTGTGCAGAAGTGCGGTTCAGTTTGCGGAGGCCGTTGCCGTGACGCATGGTGCTTTTCCTTTGCTCCCCGTTTTTATCCGGAGATCTTTTCTAAATTAAATCAGGCAGCCGTATCAGGTACTGCCCGAGGCACTTGGACTTTGCCGGATCAACTCCAGCAAAGTCCTCTATTGTAGCAATTAACGCTTTTCCAGGCCAGCGGGTGGCCAGTTTTCAAGCTTCATGCCCAGAGTCAGACCGCGGGAAGCCAGAACTTCCTTGATCTCGTTGAGCGACTTGCGACCCAGGTTGGGAGTCTTGAGCAGCTCGTTTTCGGTACGCTGGATGAGGTCACCGATGTAGTAGATGTTCTCTGCCTTGAGGCAGTTGGCAGAACGCACGGTGAGCTCGAGCTCGTCCACAGGACGCAGCAGGATGGGATCGAACGACGTGGCAGCGCCGCGGCCACCGGCAGGAGCGTCGAACACGCTGGCGATATCGCCACCGTCGAGCTGGGCAAACACTGCCAGCTGCTCCACCAGGATCTTGGCGGATGCACGCACTGCGTCTTCAGCGGTGATGGCACCGTTGGTTTCGATTTCCAGAACCAGCTTGTCCAGATCGGTACGCTGTTCCACACGTGCGGATTCGACAGCGTAGCTCACGCGCTTGACGGGCGAGAACGAAGCGTCGAGCACGATACGGCCGATCGACTTGGTCGATTCGTCACCGTAGCGGCGCACGTTGCCGGGCACATAGCCGCGGCCCTTTTCCACCTTGATCTGCATGTCCAGCTTGCCGCCTTGCGACAGATGGGCGATCACATGATCAGGGTTGACGATTTCTACGTCGTGGGGGGTCTGAATGTCACGGGCAGTGACAACACCTTCGCCATCCTTGCGCAGGCTCAGGGTGACTTCGTCACGATTGTGCAGCTTGAACACCACACCCTTGAGGTTCAGCAGGATGTTGGTCACATCTTCCTGGACACCGTCGATGGAGGAGTACTCATGCAGCACCCCAGCAATCGTCACTTCCGTCGCTGCGTAACCCACCATGGAGGAGAGCAGAACACGGCGCAGGGCATTGCCCAGCGTATGACCGTAGCCACGCTCAAACGGCTCCAGAACAACCTTGGCACGGTTGTGACCAAGTTGCTCGACATTGATTGTCTTGGGCTTCAGCAAATTCGTTTGCATGCAGACTTCCTCTCAATACCCTCGGCTCGTTACACCGGTAAGGCTGGTGAAGCACCCACGGCGCGATGCCTCGCGCCGTGGGGACGGTTTACAGAAATGTCGCTGCTAAAGATTAACGCGAGTACAACTCAACGATCAGGGATTCGTTGATGTCAGCTGCGAATTCATCGCGGTCAGGAGACTTCTTGAAAGTACCTTCTGCCTTGTCAGCAGACACTTCAACCCATGCGGGGAAGCCCACTTGAGCAGCCAGTTGCAGAGCCTCGACCACGCGAGCTTGCTTCTTGGACTTTTCACGCAGGGCAACCACGTCGCCTTCCTTCACGGAGAAAGAAGGAATGTTCACGGACTGGCCGTTCACAGTGATAGCCTTGTGCGACACCAGCTGACGTGCTTCAGCACGAGTGGAGCCGAAGCCCATGCGGTACACGACGTTGTCCAGACGCGATTCCAGCAGCGACAGCAGGTTGGCACCAGTGTTGCCACGCTTGCGGTCAGCAGCTTCGAAGTAGCGGCGGAATTGCTTCTCCAGCACGCCGTACATGCGCTTGACCTTCTGCTTTTCGCGCAGTTGCAGACCGTAGTCGGAAGTGCGCTGACCGGAAGTGCGGCCATGCTGACCAGGCTTGGTGTCGAACTTTGCCTTGTCTGCGATGGAGCGACGTGCGCTCTTCAGGAACAGATCGGTGCCTTCGCGGCGGGAGAGTTTTGCCTTAGGGCCAATATAGCGTGCCACTTGATTTCCTTTGTGTCATCTACCGTGCGCAAACACGGGAGCCGCCCGCGATGCAAATGCACCTGGGCGGCGGTGGGCTTGATAAAAAATTAGATACGACGACGCTTTTGAGGGCGGCAGCCGTTGTGGGGAACCGGAGTCACGTCCGAGATGGAAGTGATACGGATACCCAGAGCACCCAGGGCGCGAACCGAGGATTCACGGCCAGGACCGGGACCCTTGATTTCGACTTCCAGGTTCTTGATGCCCTGTTCGATAGCAGCACGACCGGCCACTTCCGAAGCAACCTGAGCAGCAAAGGGAGTCGACTTACGCGAACCCTTGAAGCCCTGGCCACCCGACGAAGCCCACGACAGAGCGTTGCCTTGACGGTCGGTGATGGTGATGATCGTGTTGTTGAACGAAGCGTGCACGTGCGCGATGCCGTCAGAAATATTCTTACGGACCTTCTTGCGAACGCGAGCAGCTGCGTTGTTTGCGGGAGACTTAGCCATAATGATCTTTCAATCTCTTATTTCTTCAGAGCCGCAGCACCCTTGCGCGGACCCTTGCGAGTACGGGCGTTTGTGCGGGTACGTTGACCGCGCATGGGCAGGCCGCGACGATGACGGAAACCGCGGTAGCAACCGATGTCCATCAAGCGCTTGATGTTCATCGTGGTTTCGCGACGCAGATCACCTTCCAGAGTCATGGGATTCAGGAAGTCACGGATCTTTTCCAGATCAGCGTCCGTCAGGTCCTTGACCTTCTTGGAATACTCGATACCGCATGCTTCGCAGATCTTGCGAGCTGTAGTGCGACCGATGCCATAGATGGCAGTCAGGCCGATTTCAGCATGCTTGTGCGGCGGGATGTTAATGCCAGCAATACGTGCCATATTAGTCCTCTAATGCTTTCAATCAACCTTGGCGCTGCTTGTGGCGCTGGTCAGTGCAGATCACGCGCACAACACCTTTGCGGCGGATGATCTTGCAGTTACGGCAGATTTTCTTGACCGAAGCCGAAACTCTCATTCTTTTCTCCTAAAACTTTCCATCCACTATCGGCCTATCGACCTGGAAACAATGCCCGCGATAGATCGATGGGCGTCTACTAACTTTTGGCAGGCTGCCCCCTTGGGCAGCCTTGTCATCAAATACCAGCCTTAAAGTTCGCTTTTTTCAGGAGCGACTCGTATTGCTGCGACATCACGTAGTTCTGCACTTGCGCCATGAAGTCCATTGTCACGACCACAATGATCAGCAACGATGTACCACCGAAGTAGAACGGAACGTTGTACTTCAGGATCAGGAATTCGGGCAACAAGCACACGAAGGTAATGTAGATCGCGCCAGCCAGGGTCAGGCGAACCAGAATCTTGTCAATGTAGCGGGCTGTCTGTTCGCCAGGACGAATCCCGGGGATGAAAGCGCCACTCTTCTTCAGGTTGTCGGCAGTTTCCCGGCTGTTGAAAACCAGGGCCGTATAGAAGAAGCAGAAGAAAATGATCGCGGCAGCATAAAGGATGACATAGATTGGCTGACCAGGGGTCAACGTGCTCGCAATATCCTTCAGCCAGCGCATGGATTCTCCTGCACTGAACCAATTCACCACCGTAGCGGGCAGCAAGATGATCGACGAAGCGAAGATGGGAGGAATCACACCTGCCATGTTCAGCTTCAGTGGCAAGTGCGAAGACTGACCACCGTACACCTTGTTGCCGACTTGCCGGCGTGCGTAATTCACCAAGATCTTGCGTTGACCTCGTTCGACATACACGACGAAATACGTCACGGCTGCCACAACGAGAACAATGAAGATTGCCGCCAGAATGCTCATGGCACCGGTGCGCACCAGTTCCAGCAGACCGCCGATGGAGCTCGGCAGGCCTGCGGCGATACCGCCAAAGATCAGTATCGAGATACCGTTGCCCAGACCACGTTCAGTGATCTGTTCACCGAGCCACATCAGGAACAGGGTACCGGCCGTGAGACTGACCACCGCAGTCATGCGGAAGCCAAAACCAGGGTTCAGAACCAAGCCTGCGGAGCTTTCCAGGGCAACAGCAATTCCCAAGGACTGAAACAGCGCCAGGCCCAGAGTGCCATAGCGGGTGTACTGGGTAATCTTGCGACGACCCGCTTCACCTTCCTTTTTCATCTGCTCGAATGTCGGGACCACGTAGGTCATGAGCTGCATGATGATCGATGCCGAGATGTACGGCATGATCCCCAGTGCGAACACTGTGAAGCGCGAGAGCGCTCCACCCGAGAACATGTTGAACAGATTGAGAATGCCGCCCTGCTGGCCAGAGAACAGCTGCTGCAGCTGCGCTGGGTCGATGCCCGGAACGGGGATATGCGCCCCGATGCGGTATACGACCAGCGCAAGCAACAGAAAAACCAGACGACGACGCAGGTCGCCGAATTTTCCAGTCTTTGCAATTTGAGCTGCGCTAGTAGCCACGGATGTCTTCTTTCAGAACTTTAATCAGGCGATGCTGCCACCGGCAGCTTCGATGGCAGCCTTGGCACCGGCGGTAGCGCCGATACCATTGAGCTTGACAGCCTTAGTCAGTTCACCGCTCTTGATGATCTTCACGACCTTAGCGATAGAGCCAACCAGACCGGCTTGCTTCAGAGCAGCCAGATCGACTTCGGCCAGGCCGAGCTTATCCAGCTCGGACAGGGTCACTTCTGCATTGAACTTCAGCAGATGCGACTTGAAGCCACGCTTGGGCAGGCGACGCTGCAGAGGCATTTGACCGCCTTCGAAGCCCACCTTGTGGTAGCCACCCGAACGCGACTTCTGACCCTTGTGACCGCGACCGGCAGTCTTACCCAGACCAGAACCGATACCACGACCCACGCGACGCTTGGCGTGCTTGGCGCCGTCTGCAGGCTTGATGCTATTGAGTTCCATCATCAATCCTTTCAGAGAACCTTCACCAAGTAGGCGATCTTGTTAATCATGCCGCGCACTTCAGGAGTGTCCTGCAGTTCGCTGACGCTGTTCAGCTTGCGCAGACCCAGGCCACGCACAGTCGCACGGTGCGACTCTTTGGTGCCGATGGGGCTACGAACCAGCTGAATCTTGACAGTTTGTTGTGTTGTCATGTGCTGGACTCCGATCAGGCGGTGAAGATGTCTTCGACCGACTTGCCGCGCTTTGCTGCCACGTTCGCAGGGGTCGTGGAGTTCTTCAAAGCGTCGAAAGTTGCGCGAACCATGTTGTAGGGGTTCGACGAACCGTGGCTCTTGGCCACGATGTCGGTGATACCCACCACTTCAAAAACAGCGCGCATAGGGCCGCCAGCGATGATGCCGGTACCCTTGGGAGCTGGGTGCAGCTCGACCTTGGCAGCGCCGTGATGGCCCTTCACCGAGTGGTGAATGGTGCCGCTCTTGAGTGCAACCTTCATCAGGTTGCGACGGCATTCTTCCATCGCTTTTTGCACGGCAGCAGGCACTTCCTTGGACTTGCCCTTACCCATGCCAACGCGACCGTCACCGTCGCCAACCACGGTCAGTGCAGCGAAGCCGAGAATACGACCGCCCTTCACAACCTTGGTGACGCGGTTGACCGCGATCATTTTTTCGCGCAGACCGTCGTCACGACCTTCGTCTTGCACTTTGGGGGAAAATTTAGCCATTTGTATCCGCTCCGCTTAGAACTGCAGGCCCGCTTCGCGAGCGGCTTCTGCCAAAGCCTTCACGCGGCCGTGGTATGCAAAACCGGCGCGGTCGAAAGCCACTTTCTCAACGCCAGCAGCCTTAGCCTTCTCAGCAATGCGCTTGCCGATCAGCGTGGCGGCGGCCACGTTGCCACCCTTGCCAGCGGCGCCGAGTTGCGAACGCACTTCGACTTCTGCAGTGGAGGCCGAAGCCAGCACGGTAGTGCCGTCTTCCGAAACCACGGAGGCGTAGATATGGAGATTGGTGCGGTTCACGCTCAGACGTGCAACGCCTTGCTGGGCAATGCGGATGCGAGTCTGACGGGCACGGCGCAGACGCTGCTCTTTCTTGTTCAACATCATGCAGCTCCTTACTTCTTCTTGGTCTCTTTGATCACGACCTTCTCATTCGCATAGCGAATGCCCTTGCCCTTGTAAGGCTCGGGAGGACGAACGGCACGGATCTCAGCAGCCAATTGACCGACCACTTGACGGTCAGCACCCTTGATCACGATTTCAGTCGGAGTGGGGGTAGCGACAGTGATGCCGGCAGGCATCTCGAAGTTGACGGGGTGCGAGAAGCCCACAGCCAGGTTCAGCTTGGAACCTTGTGCAGCGGCCTTGTAGCCCACGCCAATCAGCGTCAGCTTCTTCTCGAAGCCTTCAGTCACGCCCTTGACCATGTTGTTGACCAGCTGGCGGATGGTACCGGCCAGAGCGTCAGCTTCACGGGAATCGTTGGCGGGAGCAAAGGACAGCTTGCCGTCGTTGTTGCCGATGGTCACCAGGCCGTTCAGAGCCAGCGACAGATCGCCGCCCTTGCCCTTGACCTTGATGGTTTCAGCGTTGATGGACACATCCACACCTGCGGGGATGGTCACAATAGCTTTTGCTACGCGAGACATTTCAGTATTTCTCCTTAATGTCCGTTAGGCCACATAGCACAGCACTTCACCGCCGATACCGGCAGCACGTGCTTTGCGATCAGTCATCACGCCCTTGGGAGTAGTGACGATGGCCACACCCAGGCCGTTCTGGACCTGAGGAATTGCGTGACGACCCTTGTACACGCGCAGGCCGGGACGGCTCACACGTTCGATACGCTCGATCACAGGGCGACCGGCGTAGTACTTCAGGGTAATTTCGAGTTCGGACTTGCCACCTTCGGACTTCACTTCGAAGCCGTCGATATAGCCTTCTTCCTTCAGCACTTGTGCGATGGCAACCTTCACCTTGGAGGAAGGAGCCGACACAGTGGCCTTGGAGACCAGTTGTGCATTGCGGATGCGGGTCAGCAAGTCAGCGATGGGATCACTCATGCTCATGTTTAATCTCTCCTGCTTGCTTACCAGCTGGCCTTGGTGACACCGGGGATGTCGCCAGCAAAGGCCAATTCACGCACCTTGGCACGACCCAGACCGAATTGGCGGAAGGTACCGCGAGGACGGCCAGTGATCTCGCAACGGTTACGCTGGCGAGTGGGGTTCGAGTTACGGGGCAGCTTCTGCAGACCCAGGCGAGCGGCGTCGCGCTCTTCGTCGGAACGCTTCACGTCGCCGGCGATTGCCTTCAGTTCTGCATACTTGGCAGCATACTTGGCTGCCAGCTTTTCGCGCTTCAGTTCGCGCTGAATCATTGCTACTTTAGCCATGCGCCACCTCAGTTCTTGAAGGGGAATTTGAAAGCGGCGAGCAGTGCCTTGCACTCTTCGTCGTTCTTCGCTGTTGTCGTGATGCTGATGTTCAGACCACGCAGAGCGTCCACCTTGTCGTACTCGATTTCGGGGAAGATGATTTGTTCTTTGACGCCAACGTTGTAGTTGCCGCGACCGTCGAACGAACGACCCGAGATACCACGGAAGTCACGCACGCGGGGCAGAGCCACGGTCACGAAACGGTCCAGGAATTCGTACATCTGAACGCCACGCAGGGTCACCATGCAGCCGATAGCTTGGCCTTCGCGGATCTTGAAACCAGCGATAGCCTTCTTGGCCTTGGTCACCACAGGCTTCTGACCAGCAATCTTGGTCAGGTCAGCCACGGCGTTGTCCATCACCTTCTTGTCGGCCACGGCTTCGCTCACACCCATGTTCAGAGTGATCTTGGTCAGACGGGGCACTTCCATAGCGGAGGTGTAGCCGAACTTTTCCTTCAGTTCAGCCGCGATCTTTTCGCGATAGAGTTTTTGCAGTCGTGCCATGTGTTACTCCTTAGGCGGCGATTTCAGCGCCATTGGACTTGAACACGCGAACACGTGTGCCGTCGGCGTTCACCTTGATGCCCACGCGATCGGCCTTGCCGGTCGCTGCATTGAAGATAGCCACGTTGGATTGGTGGATAGGCATGGCCTTTTCCACGATACCGCCGGTGGTGCCCTTCATGGGGTTAGGCTTGGTGTGCTTCTTGACCAGGTTGACACCGTCCACGATCACGTGGGAGTCATCCTTGCGCAGAGAAACCACGCCACGCTTGCCCTTGTCACGGCCGGTCAGCACGATAACTTCGTCGCCCTTGCGAATCTTGTTCATGGTGCTATTCCTTTAGAGAACTTCAGGGGCCAGCGACACGATCTTCATGAACTTTTCGGTACGCAGTTCACGAGTCACGGGGCCAAAGATGCGGGTGCCGATAGGCTCCAGCTTGGCGTTCAGCAGCACGGCGGCATTGCCGTCGAACTTCACGAGCGAACCGTCTGCACGACGGATGCCCTTGGCGGTGCGCACCACCACAGCACTGTAGATCTCGCCTTTTTTGACGCGACCACGAGGAGCTGCTTCCTTGACGCTCACCTTGATGATGTCGCCAACACTTGCGTAGCGACGATGAGAACCGCCCAGCACCTTAATGCACTGAACAGACTTCGCGCCGGTGTTGTCGGCAACCTCTAACCGAGATTCTGTTTGGATCATTTCAATATTCCCAACTTGCTCCAGCAACGCTCGACAGCCCCAGAGTCTTCTCAAGGGCTGATCAAGCAGCCGGTCAGTCTTGGGCCCGTCGTCCACCTTCCGGACCATTCCGGAGGGCTTCCCGCTGGGCAGAAAGTTCCACGCTTTTAAACGTGAAGCAGGAGATTGTCGCAGGAAATCCTTTGTGCGTCAAGCGTTTAGCCTGCAATACCCGCACTGATTTCACTGGCGCAAAGCCTGGCAGACAGGCCTTTCGCACTTGCAACCAAAACAATAGCGCATAGCGCTCTTAGAGCATTGATTTCAAAGAATAATCCATCTGAAATCAACAGACAGAAAGCGCTGACAGCTCACATTTTCGCAAGACCTGCGGACCACAGCCTGTTGCCCGTACGCCACGCCCCGCAGGGCGGCCGCGCGGATCAGCCCTGGGCGGGCAGATATTGGCGGGTCAGGGCCAGGAAGTCGTTGAGCTGCACATCCTGGGCCAGCTCCTCGGTCAGGATGGCCGCCACGCGGGGCGCGATCTCGGCAGCCTTGCGGGCATCGAGAAAGAGCAGGCGACTGCGGCGCGCCAGCATGTCCTCGACGGTGCGCGCGTATTCGAAGCGGGCGGCAAAGCGCACCATGGCCTCGGAAAGACCGTCCATCAGCCAGTTCTGCGCACCAGGCAGCGCAGCCACGGCGGCAGCATCCGTGCCGTAGGAGTGCAGGCCCTGGCTCTGGTTCATGCTGTGCGTGACTGCGGCCTCGGCCGGCGCACCGACCAGGGGCAGGTTCACGGTCACCCCGGCAGGACGGCTGGGCAGACGACCGATCTGGAAGCATTCGGCCAGCACATCCTCGGACATGGCCCGGTACGTCGTCCATTTGCCGCCGGTGACGGTCACCAGGCCGGTCTTGCTGGCCATCACCGTGTGCTCGCGGCTGATCTTCTTGGTGTTCTCGCCGTCATCGTCCTGCGGCTTGACCAGGGGGCGCAGGCCCACCCACATGCTGCGCACATCGGCCAGGGTGGGCTGGCGATTCAGATATTTGCCGGCCTCGCCGAGAATGAAGTCCAGCTCTTCGGGGAAAGGCAGGGGTTCGCGCGCCAGATCGTGACGCGGCGTGTCGGTGGTTCCCAAAATGACCTTGCCCAGCCACGGCACGGCAAACAGCACGCGACCATCGGCCGTCTTGGGGATCAGCAGCGCATGTTCCGTGGGCAGGAACTCGCGGTCCACCACCACGTGCACGCCCTGGCTGGGCGCCACCATGGGCTTGACGGGCTTGCCCTGGGCCTCGGCATCCTGCTGGCGGAACAGATCCACCCATGGTCCCGTGGCATTGACCACGCACTTGGCGCGCACGGTGAAGTTGCGGCCCGATTCCGCATCGCGGCAGATCAGGCCGGCAATCTGCTGACCCTCGTAGATCAGCTTTTCCGCCGGGCAGTAATTGATCAGCAAAGCGCCCTTGGCCGCTGCGGTACGCGCCAGCGCCAGCGCCAGACGCGCATCGTCAAACTGACCATCCCAGTACTTGACCCCGCCCTTGAGACCTTTTTGCTGCACGGTCGGCAGGTATTTCACGGTCTTGGCGCTGGAGAGGAATTCGGTAGCCCCCAGGCCGGCCTTGCCGGCCAGCGCGTCGTACATCTTGAGGCCGATGCCGTAGAACGGCGTATCCAGCAGCTTGTACGAGGGCATCACAAAGGCCAGAGGCTGGGCCAGATGCGGTGCGTTGTGCAGCAGGGTCGTGCGCTCGTGCAGTGCTTCGCGCACGAGGGAGATATTGCCCTGCGCCAGATAGCGCACGCCGCCGTGCACCAGCTTGGTGGCACGCGAGGAAGTGCCCTTGGCGAAGTCCAGCGACTCCAGCAGCACGACCTTGAAGCCGCGCGCCGCCGCATCCACCGCCACGCCCAGCCCCGTGGCACCGCCGCCCACGATGGCCAGATCGAAGCTTTCGGTCTGCGTCAGGCGCTCCAGCAGTTGTGCGCGCGTTGTAGCCAAGGGTTGAGTGGACTGGTTCATGGAACGACTTCTGCGGTGATCGCCGCGCCGCCATCATCCAGCGATGAGACGCGCACAGCAAAGAACAAATTTCAGATCGAATATTTTCGCTCTTTTTCGCTTTTAGTGCATTGCAAATCCCAAATATCGATTCGTTTTTGCGCGATTCAAGCCAAAACCACTAGCCCAGCGCCACCCCTGTCAGGCCGCAGCATCGGCAATCGGCGCGCTTGCACACTCTCAATGCATGAACTGCATTCTTCTTGCAGCGCCAATTGTTACTGCTGCAACAACTCGCCACGATGACATATAACCGCAGCTTGCTGTCAGACTTCAGACTCGGCGTGGATTCATTTTTGTTTTTTACCGGGCAATTCCATAGAAAATCACCCTATTAGAGGTTCGTTTGGATTCGCTCACAATCCCTGCACTGCCCGCTGCGGCTGGCGCTCTCCCCTATAGAGCTCTTCACCTGCAGCCCGTCCATGCGCCAATAGCACCTATATAACCAGTCATCAGTCATGAACAGCAATCCCCGCCAGTTGCAGCTTGTCGAAGAAGTCCGCGCCCGTCAGTCCACCTCGGTGGAGCAACTGGCAGAAATCCTCGGGGTCACGCTGCAGACCGTGCGCCGAGACATACAGAAGCTGGCCGATGCCGGCTTGCTGGTGCGCTTTCATGGCGGCGTGCGCGTGCCCAGCGCCACCGTGGAGAACCTGGCCCATACCCAGCGCCAGGTATTGCATGCCGAAGGCAAGATGCGCATCGCACGCGCCATTGCCGAAGCCATTCCCAACGGCTGCTCGCTGATTCTCAATATCGGCACCACCACCGAAGCGGTGGCCCAGGCCCTGCTGCAGCACAAGGGGCTGCGCGTCATCACCAACAACCTCAATGTTGCAGCCATCCTCAGCAGCAACGCCGATTGCGAGGTCATCGTCGCCGGCGGCGTGGTGCGCACACGCGACCGCGGCATTGTCGGCGAGGCGGCCGTGGACTTCATGCGGCAGTTCAAGGTGGACATTGCCGTGATCGGCATCTCGGCCATCGAGTCGGACGGCAGCCTGCGCGACTTCGACCTGCGCGAGGTCAAGGTGGCCCAGACCATCATCGGCCAGTCGCGCGAAGTCTGGCTGGCAGCCGACCACAGCAAGTTCAGCCGTCAGGCCATGGTGGAGCTGGCCCGACTGAACCAGATCGACCGCCTGTTCACCGACGTTGCGCCCTCCGCGCCATTCGATGCCCTGTTGCGCGATGCCGAGGTGCAATGCACCATCGCCCAATGAATGCTGCCCCCCCCTATCTGATTCGCCCTGCGCTGCCCGAAGATGCCGCAGGCATTGCCGGGCTGCTGCATGACATCGGCTGGTTCAAGGCCTACGAAAGTCATTCCACATCCCAGAACACCGAGGCCGTGAAGGCGCTGCTGGACGAGCTGCAGGCCGGGCCGGAGCGCTCTCTGATGCTGGTGGCGCAAGACGCTCAGCAGCATATTCACGGCTACTGCGCCGTGCACTGGCTGCCGGTCGCCGTGCTGCAAGGCTGGGAGGCTTATGTGAGCGAGCTGTTTGTCGCCGAGGCAGCGCGCGGTGCTGGCCTGGGCCAGCAATTGCTGGACGCAGCCACCCAGGCTGCGCGCGAGCGCCATTGCATACGCATCTGGCTGGTCAACAACCGCGAGCGCCCTTCCTATGTGCGCGGCTTTTACTCCCGGCAGGGCTGGAGCGAGCAGGCCGAAATGGCGCGCTTTGTGCTCCCCCTCTGAATCACGGACAACCCATGACAACCTATCTGCTCGCCCTGGACCAGGGCACCTCCAGCTCCCGCTCCATCGTCTTCGACACGCAAGGCCGCATCGTGGCATCGGCCCAGCTGGAGCTGCCGCAGATCTACCCGCAGCCGGGCTGGGTGGAGCATGACCCGCGCGAGATCTGGCGCACCCAGCTGAGCACCGCCAAGGAGGCGCTGGCCAAGGCGGGCCTCAAGGCCGCCGATATCCGCTCGGTGGGCATTACCAACCAGCGCGAGACCACCATCGTCTGGAACCGCAAGACCGGCACGCCCATCCACCACGGCATCGTCTGGCAGGACCGCCGCGCCGAACCCACCTGCGTGCAACTGCGCGAAGCCGGCCACAGCGACACCATTCTGCGCAAGACCGGCCTGCGCATCGATGCCTATTTTTCAGGCACCAAGCTCAAGTGGCTGCTGGACAACGTACCCGGCGCACGCGCCGCAGCGCAGGCCGGCGAGCTGGCCTTCGGCACGGTGGACTGCTGGCTGATCTGGCAGCTGACGGGCGGCAAGCGCCATGTCACCGACGTGAGCAATGCCAGCCGCACCATGCTCTTCAATGTGCACAGCAACCAGTGGGATGCCGATCTGCTGGCCCTGCTCGACATTCCCGCGGGCCTGATGCCCGAAGTCCTGCCCTCGGCCGCCGATTTCGGCCAGACGGCCGACGAGGTGCTGGGCGGCTCCATCAAGATCGGCGGCGTGGCCGGCGACCAGCAAAGCGCGCTGTTCGGCCAGGCCTGCTTCGACGCCGGCATGGCCAAGAACACCTATGGCACGGGTTGCTTCATGCTCATGCACACGGGCAGCAGCTTCCAGACCTCGAGCAACGGCCTGCTGACCACATCGGCAGCCCAGGCGGGCAGCCAGCCCCAGTTTGCGCTGGAAGGCAGCGTCTTCGTCGGCGGTGCCGTGGTGCAGTGGCTGCGCGACGGCCTGCAGGCCATCGAGCACAGCGGCCAAGTACAGCAACTGGCCGAAAGCGTGCCCGACAGCGGCGGCGTGATGCTGGTGCCGGCCTTTACCGGCCTGGGCGCCCCCTACTGGAAGCCCGATGCGCGCGGCACCATCACCGGGCTGACGCGCGGCACGACGATGGCCCATATCGCTCGCGCGGCCCTGGAATCCATTGCCTACCAGAGTGCGGCCCTGCTCGGCGCCATGAGCCGCGACGCCGTGGCCACGGGCGGCACGCCGGTCAGCGAGCTGCGCGTGGACGGCGGCGCCTGCGTGAACAATCTGCTGATGCAGTTCCAGGCCGATCTGCTGGGCATTCCCGTGGTGCGCCCGGCCTGCGTGGAAACCACGGCCCTGGGGGCAGCCTATCTGGCCGGCCTGTCCAGCGGCGTCTATCAGAGCACCGAGGAGCTGTCGGCATTGTGGAAGGCCGAGCGCCGCTTCCTGCCCACGCTGGGCAAGGACCGCGCCGACGAGCTGATGCAGCGCTGGGAACAGGCCGTGCGCCAGACCACGGCGCAGTAAAGCCGCTGCACTGGGCGCTGACCAGGCAAGCGCTCAAGCCATCAAAAAAGGGATGCCAAGGCATCCCTTTTTGCTTGTGCAGCAGCCGCGTTGAACGCTCAGTCTTCGTCACCCAGCAGCGCCTTGTGGATCACGGCGCCGATGATGGCGCCCACGATGGGAGCCAGCCAGAACAGCCACAGTTGCTCCAGCGCGATGGCCGGCCCGAACAGTGCCGGGCCGGTGCTGCGGGCAGGGTTGACCGAGGTGTTGGTCACGGGAATGGAGATCAGGTGGATCAGCGTCAGGCACAGGCCGATGCTCATGCCCGCAAAGCCCACGGCAGCCTTCTTGGTGGTGGAGCCCAGGATCACCAGCAGAAACACTGCGGTCAGCACTACTTCGGTCACCAGCGCCGCCGCCATATTGAACTTGCCCGGCGAGTGCTCGCCATAGCCGTTGGTGGCCAGATCGGCCACCTGGGCGCCGGCCTTGCCACTGGCAATGAAATACAGCGCGGCGGCCGCCACAATGGCACCCAGCACCTGGGCAATGATGTAGCCGGGCAGCTCGGCAAAGCGAAAACGCCCCGCCACTGCCAGACCGACGGAGACCGCTGGATTGAAGTGACCGCCGGAGACGGGACCGAAGGCGTAAGCGCCTGTCAGCACCGTCAGGCCGAAGGCAAAGGACACGCCCAGCAGGCCGATGCCCACTTCGGGAAAGGCCGCTGCCAGCACCGCGCTGCCGCAACCGCCAAACGTCAGCCAGAAAGTACCCAGAAACTCCGCCGACCATTTTTTGACATTGGATGCCATGATTGCTCCCTATTTCCGATGGCGTTGTCCGTGCAGCCCCGCGCGGCACAGAAATGCTGGCATCTTAGAAAGCGATCAGCGAAAAGTACAAGGCACAAATGTGAACAATCCACGACAGCTCTGCCTTTGGGGCCTCTCGTTGATCTGCACCAGCCTCGCTGCCTGCACGACGGCGCCGCTCGCACCCCACCGCATCTGCAGCACATCCGCGGCTCAGCCCTGGTCCCTGCTTGGGGAAATCCGCTGGCAGCACGACAAGCAGTTTGCCGACACACCAGTGGGCGGCCTGTCCTCGATCGACTACGACGCGGGCAGCAATCTGTACTACCTGGTCAGCGACGACCGCTCCGCCCACGGGCCGGCGCGCTTTTACACGGCGCGTATCGAATACGACGCCAGCGGCCTGCACCAGGTCAGGCTGCAAAATGCCCGACCGCTGCTCAGCCCCGCCCAGGCCCCCTACCCCAGCCACCGCCAGCCCCTGCCCGGCATCGCGACACCCGACGCGGAAGCCCTGCGCGTGCTGCCGGGAGGACAGTCCCTGCTGTGGAGCAGCGAGGGCGACTTCACACGCGGATTCGGCCCGCAATTGCTGCAATCGAGCAAGGATGGACACTGGCTGCGCGAATGGCCGCTGCCGCCCGAGCTGGACCTGCCGAGCAGCAAAACCCAAGGGCCGCGCAGCAACTTCACGCTCGAAGGTCTGGCGCTGAGCCAGGATGGCCGAACGCTCTGGCTGGCCATGGAGGCAGCGCTCAGACAAGACGGGGCCCTGCCCACAGCTGACCACTCGGGCGGCCCGGTGCGCATCACCGCCTATGACATGGGCACGCAGCAGCCCGCGCGCCAGCTTGCCTATCTGCCCGATGCCCTGCCTGCCGGCCTGTGGCTGCAACACGGTGCCATCAACGGCATCAGCGCCGTGCTGGCCGACGGCCCTGAACACCTGCTGGTGCTGGAGCGCTCCTTTGCGCCACCGCTGCGATTCGGCGCCCGCATCTACCGCATCAGCACCCGTGCCGACGCAAGCAGCGATACGCTGGGCCAAACCCGGCTCGTGCCGGGCAGCTACCGCCCTGCAGACAAGGAATTGCTGCTGGACCTGGCCGATGCCGGCCTGCGGTCCGTGGACAACCTGGAGGGCATGAGCTGGGGACCGCTGCTGCCCGATGGCCGACGCGTGCTGCTGCTGGTCAGCGACAACAACTTCAATCCCGCCGAAGTCACCCAGTTCGTCGCATTGAGCGAGGAGCGCGGCCGCTGCGGCGCAGGTTTATAGTGCCGTTCTGCGCCTGGAATCCGAATACAGGCTTGCCCACTTGCTGCATCGCAAAGCGAATCGAACCATCATGAGCCAGACCGACCACTCGACCTCCGTTTTCCCTCCCATCGCCTTTATCGGCGGCGGCAATATGGCCAGCGCCATCATCGGCGGCCTGATCCGCCAGGGCGTTCCGGCCAGCAGCATCACCGTGGTCGAGCCTTTTGAAGCCACGCGCGCTGCGATCAAGACCAGCTTCGGCATCGACGCCCTGCCCGCCGCCACCGAGGCCCTGCAAAGCGCCCAGTTGGTGGTCTGGGCCGTCAAGCCCCAGAGCTTCAAGGAAGCGGCTGCTCCCGTTGCCGCCCACACCCGCCACGCCCTGCACCTGAGCGTGGCGGCCGGCATCACCACCGACAGCATTGCGGCCTGGACCGGCACCCACCGCATCGTGCGCGCCATGCCCAATACACCGGCCCTGGTGGGCAAGGGCATGACGGGCCTGTTCGCCCGCCCCGAGGTCGATGCCCAGGGCAAGGCCCTGATCGAGACCGTGATCGGCAGCACCGGCGAACTCAGCTGGGTGGACAAGGAAGCCCATCTGGATGCCGTGACGGCCATCTCCGGCTCCGGCCCGGCCTATGTATTCCTGTTCCTCGAAGCCATGACCCAGGCGGGTGTCGACATGGGCCTCAGCGCCGAGCAAAGCTACAAGCTGGCCGTGGCCACGTTTGCGGGCGGCTCGGAACTGGCGGCACGCTCCAGCGAAAGCGCCGAAGTGCTGCGCCAGCGCGTGACCAGCAAGGGCGGTACCACCTACGCGGCCATCACTCATATGCAGGAGCAGAAGCTGCCCGAGCATTTCATCGAAGCCATGCGCAAGGCTCAGATCCGCGCACAGGAGCTGGCCGCCGAGTTCGGCAAATAAAGAAAACCGGCCTCGGCCGGTTTTTTGCGTCATTCAGGCGTCCATCGCTTATCAGTCAAGCGATTCAAGCTATCAAAACAGGACTATTTCAACGCAAACCCTAGCGCCACACCCGCAAAGATCGCAGCGCCAATCCAGTGGCTCTTGCTGAAGGCGACAAAACAGCCTTCGCGCGTGCGGTCCTTGATCAGACTGAAATGCCAGACGATCTGGGCCGCTGCCACGCCCATGCCCAGCCAGAAGGGCCAGCCCAGCTGATAAGGAGCCAGCACCCAGGCGATCAGCCCCCAGCACAGGGCAAAGAACAGCATGATCGCCGCGACATCGAAACGGCCCAGGGTGATGGCCGAGGTCTTCATGCCGATCTTGAGATCGTCATCGCGGTCCACCATGGCGTATTCGGTGTCATAGGCCAGCACCAGAAACATATTCGCCAGCCACAGCGTCCAGGCCGTGGCATTGACTTCGCCCGTCACCGCCGCAAACGCAATCACGATGCCGAAATTGAAGGCAATGCCCAGAAAGGCCTGAGGCATGGCAAAAAAGCGCTTGGTGAAGGGATAGAGAATCGTGAACAGCACGGCGGGCACCGACCAGGCCACGGCCTCCCAGCGTGTGGACAGCACCAGGCCGAAGGCCACCAGCGTGAGCACCAGGCCGACCATGGCGGCCTCCCTGACCGAGATCTGGCCGCTGGTGATGGGACGCTGGGTGGTGCGTTTCACATGCCTGTCGAAGTCGCGGTCGGCAATATCGTTGATGGTGCAGCCCGCGCTGCGCGTCAGCACCGTGCCCAGCACAAAGACCACGAGCAGATGCCAGCCCGGAAAGCCCTGGCCGGCCACCCACAGTGCCACCAGCGTGGGCCAGACCAGCACCAGCCAACCCGCGGGGCGGTTGAAGCGGATCAGATCAAGATACAGCGACAGCTTGGAGCGCGGCGAAGCAGGGATGGAGGCGGACATGAGACGGGTTCCGAAAGGCAGGAGATCACGACCGGGCCCCTGGCCACGATCAGCGCAGCGGCAATTGTGCCTCGGCCTGCGGCGGCCCGATGGCGCCGCCCCCATGCTCGACACGGTCTGTCAACCAGAGCACCAGAGCCGTCCAGCCCAGGCCCAGGCACAGGCCCGCCAGCACATCGCTGGCATGGTGCACGGACAGCAGCACGCGGCTCAAGCCCGTGCTCAGGGCCAGCAGCGTGGCCACCGCAAAGATCCAAGTCCGCCAGCGCCTCGGCAGGTGACGAGCGGCCAGCCAGGCCAGCATGCCGAAAATCGCTGCCGTGCCCGCGCTATGGCCGCTGGGAAAGCTGAAGCCGGCCTCATGCACCAGCCCGTCCAGCGGGCGCGCGCGCTGCATGGTCCCCTTGATGAAACGCACCCACAGTCCGGTGCCGGCCACCGCCACCACCCAGCTCAGCAGCTGCAGACCCTGGCGCCGCCACAGCAGCCACAGGCCCACAACCAGACTTAGCAACCCCATGACGCGCAAATCCCCGAGCAGGGTCCATGCCCGCACCAGAGGCTGCAGCATGGGCGGCAGGGCCGCGCTCACCGCGCGCTGCAGCTTCAGGTCCAGGGCCATCAGCCCCTGAGGCGGCTGCACCGACTGGGACTGGTGCACGCCGACGCTCAGCAGGGCCAGAAGCACAGCGGCCAGTGCCGCCACCGCCAGCAAGCGACCGCCATCCGGCCTGAAGTCCGCGCTGCGGTCCTGCCACAGCCACTCGGCCCGGCCCTGCGCACGGCAACGCAGCATGCAGGCCCCAACCAGCAATAGCAGCAGCAACACCCAGATGACATGGCTGTCCACCCATTGCGCCAGCAGGAGCACGGGAGTCGCTGCAGAAAACACAGGCATTCCTTTCAAAAGCAAAAGCGAAAAAGCCCTGACGGGCCTCTGGAGGCTAGCCCGTCAGGGCTTGGGGAAGACCGGGACGAGCTGCTGCCGCGGCGCGGCTCACTCCTCGAGCAGGGAGCGCAGCATCCAGGCAGTCTGCTCGTGCACGGCCAGACGCTGGGTCAGCAGATCGGCCGTGGGCTCGTCGCCGGCCTTGTCGGCACGTGGGAACAGCTGGCGAGCCGTGCGCGCCACGGCCTCGTGGCCCTGCACCAGGATGCGCACCATCTCCAGGGCCTTGGGCGGCTGGGCCGGGGCATCGGGCAGGCTGGTGAGCTTGCCGAACTGGGCATAGGAGCCAGGTGCATGGTGGCCCAGTGCGCGGATGCGCTCGGCCACGGGATCGACGGCATTCCAC
Organism: Comamonas sp. NyZ500; assembly: GCF_016772095.1. Taxonomy (NCBI): domain Bacteria; kingdom Pseudomonadati; phylum Pseudomonadota; class Betaproteobacteria; order Burkholderiales; family Comamonadaceae; genus Comamonas; species Comamonas sp. NyZ500. The sequence continues at coordinate 351,902 of NZ_JAEIJE010000003.1, forward strand.
AGCTCGGTGTACTGCGCCATGAACATGGTGTGCAGCGTGTTGAACATGGGCCCCGTGACATTCCAGTGGAAGTTGTGCGTGGTCAGGTACAGCGTATAGGTGTCGGCCAGCAGCGCCGACAGCCCCTTGGCGATGGCGGCGCGGTCCTCGTCGCTGATGCCGATATGGATGCCTGCGGGCACCTGCGGCGCGGCGTCCGACTTTTGTTTCTGCGATTTGTCCTTGCCTTGCTTGGTCATGCACTCACCTTTCAGGTTTAACGAATCCAGGCTCCCGCCCTCTTCGAGCCGCTAAAGCCACGCTTATTACGACAGGCGCTGCACTCCCGGCAGCGGACAGGCGTAGACGGCATTGCGCAGTGCGGCAATCGCCTCATAGCGCGTGAAGCTGCGTCGCCAGGCCAGCACCACACGGCGGGTGGGCGGCGCAATGCCGTCTTCCTCATGAATCGGAAGATAGCGAATATGAGGCTCATCGGCGCGGCGACGGCGCTCAATGGGAGCCAGTGCATCCTCGGGCACGGACAGTCGCGGCACCAGGGTCACGCCCATGCCGGCGGCCACCATATATTTGATGGTTTCGAGAGAGGAGCCTTCGAAGGTGCGGCGAATGCCTTCGGAGTTGCTGGCATAGCGCGCGAATTCGGGGCAGACCTCGAGCACATGATCGCGGAAGCAGTGACCCGCGCCCAGCAGCAGCATGGTCTCGTTCTTGAGATCCGTGGTGGACAGGCTTTTCTTCTGCGCCAGCGGGTGGGTGCTGGGCACGGCGGCCATGAAGGGCTCGTCGTACAGCGGCGCCAGTGCCAGACCGGTATCGGGGAAAGGCTCGGCCATGATGGCGCAGTCGATCTCGCCCGTGCGCAGCATCTCCAGCAACTTGACGGTGAAGTTCTCCTGCAGCATCAGCGGCATCTGCGGCGTCATATTGATGGAGTTGCGCACCAGATCGGGGAGCAGATAGGGGCCTATGGTGTAGATCACGCCCAGGGTCAGAACGCCTGACAGCGGGTCCTTGCCACGCTTGGCAATTTCCTTGATCTCGTTGGCCTGCTCTAGCACGCTTTGGGCCTGGCGCACGATCTCCTCGCCCAGCGAGGTCACCGAGACTTCACCGGCACTGCGCTCGAAAATCTTGACATCCAGCTCTTCCTCCAGCTTCTTGATCGCCACGGACAGCGTAGGCTGGGACACATAGCATGCTTCGGCGGCGCGGCCAAAGTGCTTTTCCCGCGCAACGGCCACGATGTACTTCAATTCGGTAAGAGTCATAGAGAGGGGGTCTTTGGGATTCTCAATAACAGCATTGATTCATCCTGTTTTTGCATTCAATCACAAATTGCCAAGGCAAAAGATTACATATATTCCTGCAAAAACGTAACTCTTTACGTCTTCAAACGCAGGTTTGGGTATTTCAGGCCTTTAAATATTCGGCCTTTCCACCCAGCCAGCGGCTGACATGGCGTGCAGCCAGCGCAGGAAACTGCTCAAGCATAAGCGGTGCCAGCTCGCGCGCCCAGTCCAGCAGCATCACGTCCTGCTCGAGATCGGCAAAGCGCAACATGGGTGCGCCCGACTGCCGGGCGCCGAGAAACTCGCCCGGGCCGCGAATCTCCAGATCCCGCCTCGCGATCTCGAAACCGTCATTGGTCTCGGCCATGGCCCGCAGGCGTTCCTTGCCTGTATCGGACAGGCGCCCGTTGTCATTGACCGAATACAGCAGCACACAGGCCGAGGCTGCAGCGCCGCGCCCCACACGGCCGCGCAACTGGTGCAGCTGCGAGAGGCCGAAACGCTCCGAGTGTTCAATGACCATCAACGAGGCATTGGGCACGTCCACACCCACCTCGATCACCGTGGTGGATACCAGCACTCCCATGACGCCGGCAGAAAACAGCTCCATCACGGCCTTTTTCTCGGCCGTGGGCATGCGCGAGTGCAGCAGACCCACCATGACACCGGGCAGCATTTCGCTCAAATATTCATGGGTGGCCGTGGCATTCGACAGATCCAGCGCTTCGCTCTCCTCGATCAACGGGCAGACCCAATAGACCTGACGCCCGCTGGCGACCTGGGCACCGATGCGCTCGATCACCTCGTCCTTGCGGCTGTCCGAGATCAGCTTGGTGACGATGGGCGTGCGCCCTGGCGGCAGCTCGTCGATGGTGGAGACATCGAGGTCGGCGTAATAGCTCATGGCCAAGGTACGGGGAATCGGTGTGGCGCTCATCATCAGCAAATGTGGCTCCATTCCCGTGGCCGCGAGCTTTTGCCGAAGCGCCAGACGCTGGGCCACGCCAAAGCGGTGCTGCTCGTCGATCACGGCCAGGGCCAGGTTCTTGAACTGCACCTGCTCCTGAATCACGGCATGGGTGCCTACGACCAGCGCCGCCTCGCCGCTTTCCACCAGTGCCAGCATCGCGGCACGCTCCTTCTTTTTCTGGGCCCCCGCCAGCCAGGCGACCTTTTTGCCCAGCGGCGCCAGAATCGGCTCCAGCCAGCCGACCAGCTTGCCAAAATGCTGCTCGGCCAGAATCTCGGTGGGCGCCATCAATGCGCATTGCCAGCCAGCCTCGATACAGGCCACTGCTGACAAGGCCGCCACCACCGTCTTGCCAGAGCCCACATCGCCCTGCAGCAAACGGTGCATGGGAATGCGGCGCTCCATATCGGCCCGAATCTCGCCCACCACGCGCTGCTGCGCCCCCGTCAGGCCAAACGGCAGTTGCGCCAGAAACTGCTGGGTCAGATCCGCCATCCCGGCCTGCGGCCTGAGCACAGGCGCGCGCAAGCGGGCGCGCTCGCGCTTGGCCTCGTACTGGGACAGCTGCTGGGCCAGCAGCTCTTCCGCCTTGAGTCTTTGCCAGGCCGGGTGGGAATGGTCCTCCAGCGTGACCAAGGCCACATCGGGCGTTGGATGGTGCAGAAAAATGAGCGCATTGCGCAAGTCATATGCCGGCTGCAGTCCATTTTGACCATAGAACTGCGCAATGGGAGGCGACTGCCCCGGTGGCAAGGTCTCGGACAGATCGGCACGCAACAGCGCCGAGGCAATGGCCCGGCGCAGATAGGCCTGGGGCAAACTGGCAGTGGCGGGATAGACCGGTGTCAGCGCCGTGGGCAGCTCGCCGCCCGCCACCCGGAATGCAGGGTGCATCATCTGCCGCCCCCAGAAACCGCCCTTGACCTCGCCGCGAATGCGCAGGCGCGCCCCGGGCGCCATGGTCTTTTGCTGCGACGGATAGAAGCTGAAGAAGGTCAGCAGACAGGTGCTGCTGCCGTCATCCACGGTGACCTTGAGCATGCGCCTGGGGCGCAGTTGCACCTCGCTGTGCGTGACCGTGGCTTCGATCTGCACCGTCTCACCATCACGCGCGTTCTTCAGCGGCACGATGCGGGTTTCGTCCTCATAGCGCAGCGGCAGATGCAAAGCCAGATCGATATCGCGCGTCAATCCCATCTTCTGCAAGGCCTGCTGAGCAGGGCTGACGGTCTTCTTGGGAGCTGCATCCTGGTCCATGCCCGCCTTTTTCTCACGAGCGGCAGCGCGCTTGACAGCAGACTTCGGCTCGGTAACAGGCTTTTTTGACACAGACAACTGAGACTCCTTGACTACACTCCCCGCGACAGGGAAAGCAATGTATGTATATACAGCATATTCAGGTTCGCAAACAACTGCCGCCAGCGCAATAACGTCAAAATCGCTACCATTCTCAAATTGTTACTATGTGTTTCCTCGTAAATCCATGTTGAAGCGAGTTGATGTCGAGCACCTGCGCCCGGGGATGTTTGTGCACGAGTTCTGCGGCTCGTGGATGGAGCACCCCTTTTTGCGTACCCGCCTCCTGCTCGATCAGCCCAGGGACCTGGAACGCCTGCTTGCCACCACCATCCGCCAGGTGTGGATAGACACCGGCAAGGGGGCCGACATCGCCCCCGACATCACGCCCGCAGAAGTCTTGGAGTCGCCAGGCGACGAAGCTGTGCCCAGCTCGCCGGTACGGCCCACCAGAACCAGCGTGGAGTTGCAGCAGGCCCATCAAATCATTGGGCAGGCACGTGATGTGCTCAAGACCATGTTCAAGGACGTTCGCCTGGGCCGTCCGCTGGACCTGCCTGCCTCAGGTCTGCTGGTCGACGAGATGGCCGAGTCGATCAAGCGCAACCCCCACGCCCTGATCAGCCTGGCGCGTCTGAAGACTGCGGACAACTACTCCTATATGCACAGCATTGCGGTGTGCGCGCTGATGATTGGTCTGGCACACCGCATGGGTCTGGACGAGCACCAGGTGCATCAGGCCGGTATCGCAGGCCTGCTGCACGATATCGGTAAAAGCAGAGTGCCGCCGGATGTTCTCAACAAGCCTGGGCCGCTGGATGCCGAGGAATGGGTCATCATGAAGTCCCACCCTCGCTGGGGCTACGAAATCCTGTTGCCTCAGGGGCTGGACGACGCCGTTACCGACGCCTGCCTGCATCACCACGAAAAAGTCGACGGCACGGGCTATCCCGACGGACTGAAGCAGGACGAGATCAGTCTGATGGCGCGCATGACGGCAGTCTGCGATGTCTATGACGCCATCACCTCGGATCGCCCCTACAAGCAGGGCTGGCACCCGGCCATCGCGCTGCAGCGCATGGCGCAATGGGCGCCCCATCATTTCGACAAGGCCATCTTCGAGCAGTTTGTCCAGACGGTGGGCATCTACCCGCTGGGCTCGCTGGTGCGGCTGCAGTCGCAGCATCTTGCCGTGGTGCTGGATGTCTCGCCGACCTGCTTGCTGACCCCGAAAGTGCGGCGCTTTTACTGCCTCAGCCAGCAGCGCCGCATCACACCCGAGATTCTCGATCTGGCTTGCCCCCTGGCCAACGACAGCATCGTCGGGCGCGAAGACCCTGCCGACTGGCCCTTCAGGAATCTCAACGAGCTCTGGAATCCAGCCGCTGCTCAGCCCTGAAGCCGGCAGCCCTAATGGCGATTTGCGACAATCACCCACTTGTTTGATTGAACTTGGAACGGGCCTCGTACGGCCCTCAAGCACCGCATGTCTTCCTGCACCCGTGAATTCACACTCAGCGATTTCGACTTCGACCTGCCCGAATCCCTGATTGCCCAGCATCCCACCGCCGTTCGCAGCGCCTCGCGCCTGCTTGACGGCCGCAGCCTCCCTCCCACCGACCGCATCTTCCGCGAACTGCCCGATCTGCTGCAGCCCGGCGACCTGCTGGTCTTCAACGACACCAAGGTCATCAAGGCGCGCGTCTTTGGCGAAAAGGCCAGCGGCGGCAAGATCGAGCTGCTGGTCGAGCGCGTGCTGCAGAACAACGAGGTCGTGGCCCATATGCGCGTGAGCAAAAAGCCCTTGCCCGGTGCCAAGATCCATCTTTGCGGCGGCCTCAAGAACGGAGGGTTCGAAGCCACCCTGCTGGGCCGCTGGCCGGACGAGAACGGGCCGCTGTTCCATCTTTCCTTCAAGGGCAACCAGGGCGAATCGCCCTATGAATTGCTGGAGCAGTTCGGCCACCTGCCGCTGCCGCCCTATATCGAGCGCCAGCAGAACGCCGAGCACGACCCTGATGAAAAAGAAGACAGCGAGCGCTACCAGACCGTGTTCGCAGCCCACCCTGGTGCCGTAGCCGCACCGACTGCCGCCCTGCATTTCGACGAGACCGTTCTGGCCGCCCTGCAAGCCAAGGGCGTGGAGCGCGCCAGCGTCACCCTGCATGTGGGTGCTGGCACCTTTCAGCCCGTCAAGACCGAAAAACTTGCCGACCACACCATGCACAGCGAGTGGTACGACATTCCCCTGCCCACATTGGCCGCCATGGAGCGCTGCCGCCAGCGCGGCGGCCGCATCATTGCCGTGGGCACCACCACGGTGCGCACGCTGGAGTCCTGGGCCAAGTACGGCAATATCAGCGGCGACACCAGCATCTTCATCACACCGGGCTTTCAGTACCAGGTGGTCGACATGCTGATCACCAACTTCCATCTGCCCAAAAGCACGCTGATGATGCTGGTCAGCGCTTTTGCGGGCTATGAGCACATCATGGGCATGTATCAGCATGCGATTGCCCAGCATTACCGCTTCTTCAGCTATGGAGACTCCATGCTGCTGGAGCGCCGGCGCTGATCTGCAACACATTGGAGCCGCTGTGCCGGCTCCTGGCATAAGGAGTTACAGAAACACTGGGTCCAATCTTTTCTTAGTGGTAGATTTCATCGTTTTGTCAAAATGCTTATTCATTTAGAAAAATCGATGGAAGTTCAAACCCCACAAGATGAAGAGCTGGATCTGCTGGATCTATTGGTCACTCTCGCAGAAAACTGGAAAATTCTGATTTTCGGCCCGCTATTGGCTGGCATTGCGGCTTACGGAATCGGTCTGGCAATCCCCAAGACCTACGAGAGCAGCGCATCGGTTCAGGTGGAGCGTCCCGGCTCCAGCTTTACCGCCCCCATGGCCGCCAGCCTGGCCATGTCTGCTGACGTGCTGCATCAGATTGCCCCTGTTGCGGGCCTGGACGATGGCCTGACCAAGGAAGAAATCTATAAAAAGCTCAGCAAGCGCATCACCGTCAATGTCGGCAAGCAGGACAAGCTGCTGAATATTGCAACGCAGGCCAAATCGCCCGAAGCGGCTCAAAAGCTCAACCAGGCACTGCTGGACACCTTGTTTCCCCTGAGCAAGCCACGCGGTCTGGAAAAAAAGCAGCTGGAGGTGCAGTTGGCCTCCGAGAAGACACGCCTGGAGGAGTCGCTCAAGCTGGAGCATGACACCTCTGCCAATCTCTCCTCCGGGAAAAGTGTCACCGAAGCCACCAGCCGCCTCTATGGCGAACTGCTGACCGCGAACAGCAATCGCCAAAAGGGGATTCTGGACATGGAGCGTCGCCTTGAAGGTCTGGACAACGACGATGTGATCCAGATGCCGACCCTGCCCGAACTTTCCATCAAGCCCAAGAAGCCCATGCTGGCCATTGGTGCGGCCGTGGGCACCGGTTTCCTGCTGCTGCTGTTTGTCTTCATCCGGCAAGCGCTGCGCACAGCCAAGGAGTCTTCGACCGAGCAGGCCGAAAAAATTGCGCGTATTCGTAACGCCATGCCCTGGTAATCCTTCATCACCCCATCCAGTGCCCGCACCTAACAGTGCGGGCATTTTTATGGGCGTCACAACCAAAGCCGACAACTTCGCCCCCTAGAATTCCTCGCTTCTCTTGTCGCAAATCGCTACGGACATGTTCCCCGGCTGGCTCTCTCCCACACTTTCCCCGTCAGCGCAGTCTGCCATCCGCGGTGTTCTGCTCACCATATTCGCCTGTGCGCTGTTTGCCGTTCTGGATAGCGCCACCAAGTTCACGGGAACGCTGCTTCCGGTTCTCATGGTTTTGTGGCTGCGCTTCACGGCCCAGGCTCTGGTCACCAGCGTGCTGGTTTTGCCTCGGCACGGCCTTTCTGCACTGAAAACCCGGAACCTGAGGTTTCAGCTTCTGAGAGCGATCTCGGGGCTGTTGACCACGGTCTGCGCCTTTTTCTGCATAAAGAACATGCCTTTGGCCAATTTCACGGCCATCTGGTCAGCGGCTCCGCTGTTTATCGTGGTGGCCTCGGCGCTATTTTTCAAAGAGCAGGTCAGTCCTGCCCGTTGGTCGCTGCTGGTGATCGGTCTGCTGGCAGTGATTGCCATCGTCCGACCGGAAAACGATGGACAGCCCTTGGGCCTGGCCGCTCTGTGGCCGGTTGGTCTGCTGGTATCGGGCACCACCTACCAGGTCCTCGGAAGTCGCCTGTCGCGCCTGGATTCACCTCCAACCACCCAGCTTTACTCGACCTGGCTGCCCTTGCTGCTGACTACGCCTCTCATAGGCTTTGTATGGCAGCCCATCGATGACTGGCAGATCTACGCAGCGGCAGCTGTGATGGGCCTTTGCAGCGGCATTGGCCACCTGATGCTGCTGCAGGCATACACACACGCCACGCCCGCAACCGTGGCGCCTTTCCTCTACAGCCAGATCGGCTTTGCCATGCTGATGGGCTGGCTGTTTTTCGGGCAGCGTCCCGACAGCACATCGCTGCTCGGAATGACAGTGGTGACGCTCAGCGGCCTGACGGGCGTCTGGCTTGGAATCAGGGAAAAGCGCTGAGACAGCCCAATCTGGCCATCTCAATAGCCGTGTCTGAGCTTGAACTCCCTGGCCTTGCCGAAGTGTCCGTTACCGATAAAGGGCACGGGAGGCCTCAGGGCCGATAACGGTGAAGGGTGGTTGCTCATCAGCACCAGATGGCCACGATCCTGAGGAATGAACACACGCTTGGACTGGGCGTGCGAGCCCCAGAGCATGAAGACCGTGGGCCGTCCCTGCTCTGCCACCTGGCGGATGATGGCGTCGGTCAGCTCTTCCCAGCCTTTTTTGGCATGGCTTGCGGCCTGCCCGTCTTCCACCGTCAGGCTGGTGTTGAGCAGCAGTACACCACGTTGAGCCCAGCTCACCAGGCTGCCGCCTGGCTGGGGAAACGCCGGAAACGGCGTGCCCAGTTCGCGCTGCATTTCCTTGAAGATGTTCTGCAACGATGGCGGAACGCGCACCCCGGGGGCAACCGAAAATGCCAGGCCCTCGGCCTGCCCACGACCATGATAGGGGTCCTGCCCCAGGATCACGACACGCACCTCCTCGGCGGGCGTCAATTCCAGGGCCCTCAGGGGCTTGGGCGGGAAAATCACGGCCCCTGCATCCAGTCTTTGCTGCAAAAACTGCAGCAAGCCCTGGCCTGTGCTTCCTGCAAAGAAAGAGTCGACAACGGCTTGCCAGTCTGGCGAGACAGGCCAGTCCTGCGGATCTGCACTCATCAACTGGGTAGGCGCAGCGGTGTTAGCACTCATGCTCAGGCTAGTGAAGTTCATGCCTGGATTTTCTCAACTTCCAGAGTCATCTCGAATGATTCCCTCAAGGGTTCTCACCTATTTCTAGGCTCAAAATACCTGATTTCAGTGAGTGACACATTCTGACAATTTGCAAAGAATCGACTCCAACATAGCTGACCACTTGGCGGCTCAGGCTCACAAGGAGTTATTCATGCACACATCTTCTGCCAGTCACTCACAAGCCTCTGCCGCGCAGGCCTTCTTTTCCTGCGCCCGCCCTGCGTTCACCTTGAGTCCCCAGGGCTTCAAGTTTGCCGACTGGGAGTTGAGGCTGCGCTCGCGCAGCCTCATCAGCGCTGCCGGGCATGAGGTGGGACTGACCAAGAGCGAGTTCGCCCTGCTGCTGGCCCTGCTCAAACGTCCCAGACAAATCATGAGCCGTGAGCAGATCATGGATCTGACGCAGGCCGAAGACGATGTCTTTGACCGTGCCATCGATGTGCAGATGCTGCGCTTGCGCCGCAAGGTCGAAGCATCGAGCCGCGCGCCCACGCTGCTCAAGACCAAGCGTGGTGCCGGCTATTTTCTGGATGCCGATGTGCAGGTTCTGCGCTGAACCCGCACAGCAGCCAATCGCTCACTGAAACAACTGGGCCAGGGCCTCGCCCGGCTCGCGGGCACGCATAAAAGCCTCGCCCACCAGGAAGGCGTCAATGCCGGCGTCACGCATGGTCTTCACATCGTCGCGGCTCAGGATGCCGGACTCGGTCACCAGCAGGCGATCGGCAGGGACATCCTTCTTGAGGGCAATCGTGGTCTGAATATCGACCTCGAATGTGCGCAGATTGCGGTTGTTGATGCCCACCAGCGGCGTCTTGAGCTTGAGAGCGCGCTGCAACTCCTCGCCGTCATGCACTTCCACCAGCACATCCATGTCCAGGCTGTGCGCAATCTGCTCCATCTCCGCCATCTGCGCATCATCCAGGCAGGCGGCGATCAAGAGCACGCAGTCGGCGCCCATCACCCGCGATTCGTAGATCTGATAGGGGTCGACCATGAAGTCCTTGCGCAGCACCGGCAGCAGCGTGCTCGCGCGGGCCTGCTTGAGATAGTCTGGTTGCCCCTGGAAGAACTGGCGATCGGTCAGCACCGACAGGCAGGCCGCACTGATCTTGCCGTCGCCCACCATATAGCTCTGGGCGATGTCGGCAGGATCGAAGTCGGGACGGATCACGCCCTTGCTGGGACTGGCCTTCTTGACTTCGGCGATCACACCGGCCTGTCCCTTGGCAATCTTGGCACGGATGGCGCCCACGAAATCGCGCGTGGAGACACGGCTTTCCGCATCGCGGCGCATCTCGGCAAACGGCACGGCCTTCTTGGCGGCAGCAACTTCCTGGACCTTGACGTCGCAGATTTTCTTGAGAATGTCAGACATGGTTTTCCTTGTTGGTGGCGGCATCTGCCGGGCCGCGCAATACCTTCATGATGACGCGGTGCATGCCTATGCCCACCACGATGAACAGCAGGGAGACGCCCAGCACGATCCAGGTGCCGGCATCGCTCCAGATGGGCGCATCCAGCAGGCTCATGCCGCAGCCTGGCCGAGCTTTTGCGAATAGGCCACCAGCTCCTGGAGCTTGGCCAGTGCCGCGCCGCTATCGATGGCCTTCTGCGCACGCTCCAGGCCCTCTTCGATCGAGCCTGCCACATTGGCGGCATAGAGGGCGGCGCCGGAGTTGAGACAGACGATATCGCGCGCCGGGCCTTGGTCCCCCTGCAGCACGCCCATCAGCATGGCCTTGGACTCATCGGGGTTCTCGACCTTGAGCGAGCGCGTACCCGCCATGCGCAGACCAAAGTCCTCGGGATGGACTTCATACTCGCGCACCACGCCGTCCTTGAGCTCGCCGACCAGCGTGCCCGCGCCCAGACTGATTTCATCCAGGCCGTCGCGGCCATAGACGACCAGCGCATGCTCGGCTCCCAGGCGCTGCAGGGCACGCACCTGAATGCCGACCAGGTCTTCGTGGAACACGCCCATCAGGATATTGGGCGCGGATGCCGGGTTGGTGAGCGGACCCAGGATGTTGAAGATGGTGCGCACGCCCAGCTCCTTGCGCACGGGGGCCACGTTCTTCATGGCCGGATGATGGTTGGGCGCAAACATGAAGCCTATGCCCACATCGCGTATGCAATCGGCGATCTGCGCGGCGTTGAGGTTGATGTTGACGCCCAGCGCCTCCATGGCATCGGCACTGCCCGACTTGCTGCTGACGCTGCGCCCGCCATGCTTGCTCACCTTGCCGCCCGCTGCCGCAATCACAAAGGTCGAGCAGGTGGAGATGTTGAAAGTGTTGGCGCCGTCGCCGCCGGTGCCGACGATATCGACCAGATTCCTCTTGTCGTGCACGTTCACCTTGTTGGAGAACTCGCGCATCACCTCGGCCGCAGCCGAGATCTCGCCAATGGTTTCCTTCTTCACGCGCAGGCCGGTGATGATGGAGGCCGTCATCACGGGCGAGAGCTCGCCGCGCATGATCATGCGCATCAGATGCAGCATTTCGTCATGGAAGATTTCACGATGCTCGATGGTTCGCTGCAGCGCTTCCTGGGGAGTGATCATTGCAATATCTCTCTATGTTTTTGAGAGCTGCTTACGCTTGCCTTCACTTGAATTCCCATTGTTTTCATCCTGAAATCAAGCAGTAGCAAGCGTTAGCAGCTATCAATAAATCGACGGTTATTTCTGGTCAAGAAAGTTCTTCAGCATCGCATGGCCGTGCTCGGTCAGAATGCTCTCGGGATGGAACTGCACCCCCTCGATGGCCAGTTCGCGGTGGCGAACCCCCTGGATTTCACCATCTTCGCTGGTCGCCGTGATTTCAAGGCATTCGGGCAGCGTGTTCCGGTCTATGACCAGAGAGTGATAACGGTTGACCGTGAACTGCCTGGGCAGGTCGGCAAACACGCCCTTCTGATCGGTGCTGATCACGCTGGTCTTGCCATGCATCTGCTGGCCCGCCCGGATGATGTCGCCGCCAAAGGCCGCGCCAATGCTCTGGTGACCCAGGCAGACGCCCAGAATCGGCAGCTTGCCTGCGAAATGCTTGATCGCCGCCACCGAGATGCCCGCCTCGTTGGGCGAGCAGGGGCCGGGCGAGATCACCAGCCGCTCGATGCCTTCGCGCGCGATCAGCGCCCCGACTTCGGCCACCGTGGTTTCGTCATTGCGCACCACGGTCACCTCCGCGCCCAGCTCGCCAAAGTACTGGACGATGTTGTAGGTAAAGCTGTCGTAGTTATCGACCATCAGCAGTTTCATGGTCTTACTCCCCTGATTTCTTGGGTTCACGCAGGCGCGCAAATTCCTGGTGTTCGTAGTCGATGCAGGCTTCCATCAGCGCGCGATAGACGGTCTCCATCACATCGGGCTGGCCGCCCTCCTGCGCCGTGCGCTCACGCACGCGGCTGACGATGGCTTCGATACGCGCCTCATCGCGCACCTGGCTCGCATCGCCCTTGATGCGCGCCGCCTGCTGCATATAGCCGATGCGCGTGACCAGCAGCGGCACCAGCACATCGTCGAGCGCATTCACATTGCTGCGCACATCTTCCATGGTGGTGCAGTGCTGCACCAGATCAATGGCTTGGCTCATTCCAGACCTTCCTCAACCAGTTCTGCGGCGCGCAGCAGGGCACGGGCCTTGTGCTCGGTTTCTCTCCATTCCAGCTCGGGCACGGAGTCGGCCACCACGCCGGCAGCGGCCTGCACATAGAGCACGTTGTCCTTGATGACGCCGGTACGGATCGCAATCGCCAGATCCATGTCGCCGGCAAAGCTCAGATAGCCGCAGGCACCGCCGTAGATGCCGCGCTTGCTGGGCTCGAGCCGGTCGATGACTTCCATGGCATGCACCTTGGGAGCTCCCGTCAGCGTGCCGGCAGGGAAGGTGGCCTTGAAGACATCCATATTGTCCATGCCGTCCTGCAAGATGCCCTCCACATTGCTCACGATATGCATGACATGGCTGTAGCGTTCCACGGCAAAGGCTTCGGTCACCTTGACGCTCCCGGTCCTGGCAATGCGGCCGATATCGTTGCGCGCCAGATCGATCAGCATCACATGCTCGGCACGCTCCTTGGGATCGGCGATCAACTCCTGCTCGGTGGCCTTGTCGGCCTCCACTGTATTGCCGCGCGGACGAGTGCCGGCCAGGGGGCGAATCGTGACCTTCTGGCCGTCGGGCGTGCGCTCCTGGCGCACCAGAATCTCCGGGCTGGCTCCCACCACATGGAAATCTCCGAAATGGTAGAAGTACATATAGGGGCTGGGATTGAGCGAGCGCAGCGCGCGGTACAGCGACAGCGGCGAGGCCGTGAAACGCTTGTGAATGCGCTGGCCCACCTGCACCTGCATGAAGTCGCCCGCCGCAATCAGCTCCTTGGCCTTTTGCACGGCGTCCAGATAGTCCTGCTTGTCGAAGCTGCGCTCTGCGGGATAGCTCTCGCCGGCACGGATCTGCGGCGCGCTGACGGAATAGCGCAGCTGGTCCTTGAGCTGGCGCAGTCGCTTCTTGGCGCGGGTATAGGCTTCGGCCTCGCCGGGGTTGGCATAGACGATGAGATAGAGCTTGCCCGAGAGGTTGTCGATGACGGCGACCTCTTCGCACTGCAGCAGCATGATGTCGGGCGTGCCCAGGCTGTCGGGCGGGCAGCTGTTCTCCAGCTTTTTCTCGATATAGCGCACGGCGTCATAGCCGAAATAGCCGGCCAGGCCGCCGCAAAAACGCGGCATGCCCGGCGTGACGGCCACCTTGAAGCGCTGCTGATAGGCCGCGATGAAGTCCAGCGGATTGCCGCCGGCTGTCTCCACCACCTTGCCATCGGTCACGACCTCGGTCCTGGCTTCAGTGCCAAAGCCCGAGGCGCGCACAAAGCTGCGTGCCGGCAGGCCGATGAAGCTGTAGCGGCCGAAGCGCTCACCGCCGACGACGGATTCCAGCAAGAAGCTGTACTTGCCGTCGCCATTGGCATGGGCCAGCTTGAGATAGAGGGAGAGCGGGGTTTCGAGGTCGGCAAAGGCCTCGATCAACAGCGGGATGCGGTTATAGCCTTGGGCCGCAAGTGATTTGAATTCCAGTTCCGTGATCACGGGAGAAGCTCCGGGAGTCATGGCGCATGGTGCATCTGCACGGATTGATTACGGGCAGATGACGCGTTTGAAGAAAGGATGCGCCGGTTCATTCCAATTGGCCCGAAGTATGCAAAGCATGGGGCCGCGGGGTGCACGCCGGGCTCGTGCCGGGTGCTTCAGCAGTTCGGATGTGCAGGCTTACGCCAGGGCCAGGCTCCCCGGTCTCCACAACCTGCATTGAACGTGCGATGAATGAACATGATGCGGACAGTGTAGCGCATAGCGCCGCCGCGCAAACAATGACGCTCCGATGCCATGCAATGACTTCCATGCTGGGGACAGACCTGATTGCGGCAATCACGGGCAAAAACAAACATACCGTTTTCACCGGAACGCGGGCCCACGGCGCGCAAAGCGAAGCGGTCACCAGAACTGCTCGGCCGGAAATCACGAGGAGACAGCCATGCCCAGTGCCCGTTTGATGCCAGCCCTGCTGCTGGCAGCCGCTCTTGCCTGCCCGGCCGCTCAGGCACAAGGCATGCCCTCCGAGCCCGTGAAACTTCACGGTGTCATCTATGCCCCCAGCTTGCAATCCCAGGGCAGGACGCTGGAACTCAACGGCGCAGGCACCCGCTACAAGGCCGTCTTCAAGGTCTATACCGCCGGCCTGTATCTGGAAAAGCCGGCGCGCAGCCTGCAGGAAATCGCTGCCCTGCCCGGCCCCAAGCGCATCAGCGTGACCATGCTGCGCGATATCGACTCGGCCGAGCTGGGCAAGCTGTTCTCGCGCGGCATGGAAGACAATATGGAGCGCGCCGCCTTCTCCAAGCTGATTCCGGGGGTGATGCGCATGAGCGAGATCTTCACCCTGCACAAAAAACTGCTTGCGGGCGAGAGCTTCATGGTGGACTGGCTGCCCGGCCAGGGCGCCCTCGTGACCGTCAAGGGCCAGCCTCAGGGCGAGGCCTTCAAGGAGCCCGAGTTCTTCAATGCCCTGCTGGGCATCTGGCTCGGGCCCAGGCCCGCCGATCAGCAGCTCAAGAAAGCGCTGCTGGGCGAGGCTGGCTGACTCACTTGAGCAGCTCGCGGTAATAGTTGGGCAGCGCAAACAGCGCGCCGTGCACCTGCTCGTTGTAGTACTGCAGATCCCGCACCCTGCGCTGCCTGAGGCGCTCGGCCACTTGCTGCGCCTTCAGCTCCAGCGGATCCAGCTCATCGGAGGCCACGGCCAGCCCCCAGTAAGCGCCGTAAAGCGGAATATAGAGGCCGTAGCAGCGCACCACGGCAAACTGCTGACGCAGGCTGCGCACCAGCTCTGCCACCTGCGGACCGTGGAAGACAGGGCTACCCAGATGCAGCACCAGCGCGCCGCCCGGCGCCAGCACGCGCTTCATGCGTGCCAGCGAGTCGGGCGCGTACAAGGCGCTGGCTGGCGTGTCAGGGTCGGTCAGATCCATCAGTGCCAGATCAAAGCGCTCATCCGTTGCCTCCATCAGGGCCAGACCGTCGCCTATGCAGACTTCAACACGGACATCATCGAGTGCGCCGCGATGCACGGCATGCAGATGCTGGCGCGAAAAATGCACCACGGCCTCGTCCAGCTCGGCCAGCACCACGCGCTCCATGCTCGGATGCTTGAGCAACTCCTCGGCGGCACCACCGTCGCCGCCGCCCAGAATCAAGGCCTTGCGCGGCGCGGGGTGGGCCATGGCGGCCGGGTGCACCAGGGCCTCGTGATAGAAGAACTCCTCGCCCTCGGAGGTCATGAAGCAATCATCGAGACGCAGCACCTTGCCGAACTGCGGCGTCTGCAGCAACTCCAGCTTCTGGTATGGGGTCTGCAGCGTCTGCAACGACGTGGCGCGATAGCCAAAGCGTGCATGGGGCGCGAGCTGCTCCAGGGCCCAGCCGGATTCGGGCTCGGGTGCAAGGTCCACGGCATGGTCTGCCGGCTGCGCCATGCCGATGTCTCCGCGCATCAATTGCTGGCGCAGCACCTTTTTGGGCGCAAAAGCGTCGATCACGCCTTCCATCAGCCTGCGGGCCTTGCCCGAGTTGTCGGCGGAAAAATTGCACACATAGACGTCGATGGTGACACTGCCCGTCTCGGGCCAGGTATGTATGGCCAGATGGGACTCCGCCAGCAGCACCGTACCCGTCACCCCGCCGGGCTGGCCTTCATAGGGCGGGAACTTCACCCAGGTGTCATCCACCAGGGTCAGCCCCGAGGCCGCAGTCTGTTCGCGGCAAAGCCCGGCGATGGCGTCGGCATCGAGCATGTAGCGCTCATGGCCTGCGCATTGGTAAAGGTCGGCAGTCAGGTGCAATCCGTGCATGTGGCGTGAGTCCTCCTTCGTTCTCTGCCGGCTGCAAGGCGATGCACGAGCCGACATGGGTTCAAACAAAGCAAATGACTCTAGCAAATATGCTTATCCGCACTCTTTCTTGCCAGATATGCGGACCAACAGACGGCATCACACCACAAGCTGCTCCAGCGAATCCAGATGGGCCCTGGCCTCGACCGCCGTGATGGGCTGACCGTGGTTGTAGCCGTAGGTCATCAGCACCACGGGACAGCCAGCGGCATGGGCGGCCTGGGCATCGTTGCTGGAGTCGCCCACCATCAGCGTGCGTGCTGGTTCGCTGCCCAAGGCCTTGCAGGTTTCGACCAGCGGCATGGGGTCGGGCTTTTTGCGCGGGAAGGAGTCGCCACCGAACACGCAGTCGAAAAAGCCGTCCAGCCCCTTGGCGGCCAGCAGGGGCTGGGCAAAGGACAGGGGCTTGTTGGTCAGGCAGGCCATGCGCAGCCCCAGGGACTGGAGTGCCTGCAGACCTTCGGCGACGCCCGGATAGACATCGGCAAACTGGCCGTTGATGGCCAGGTAATGGTGCTCATAACGCTGCCAGGCGCGGGGATACAGGGCATCGATGTCCGGCGCCTCCACATGCGCCAGCACGGAGCGGATCAGATGCTCGCTGCCCTTGCCCACCATGTTCTCGATGATCTGCGGCGCTATGGCCGGCAGTTGCAGATCGGCCAGCATGCGGTTGAGCGCTTCGGCAAAGTCGCCCAGCGTATTCACCATGGTGCCATCGAGGTCGACCATGACGGCATCCAGTTCCAGGGCGGCGGCGGGAGCAGGCAGATTCAGCTTCATACAACTATTAATTCAATAGCTGCATGCGCTTTTCAATATTGGGCTTGCAGCCAAAAATAAAACTCTCAAGCCCCGACTCCAATAGCCGCGCTCTTGCATCGAGCGCAGCCGAAGCCAGGACAGCGAGCCAGACCTGGGCGGCTTCGCCGCCTCAATGCAAAGGAGCTGCGGGGCGCAGCACCTTAAGCGGGAGTCAGGCAAGATTCTTGCGCATGGTGTCGATGACAGCCTTGTAATCCGGCTTGCCGAAGATGGCGCTGCCAGCCACAAAGGTATCGGCACCGGCATCGGCCACGGCGCGGATATTGGCTTCCTTGATGCCGCCGTCCACTTCCAGGCGAATGTCTTTGCCAGAAGCATCGATCAACTTGCGGGCCTTTTCGATCTTGCGCAGCGTGCTGTCAATAAAGCTCTGGCCGCCGAAGCCGGGGTTCACGCTCATCAAGAGGATCAGGTCGATGTCTTCGATCATCCAGTCCAGCACCTCCAGCGACGCGGCGGGATTGAACACCAGACCGGCCTTGCAGCCGTGGGCCTTGATGTTCTGAACGCTGCGGTGCACATGCTGCGATGCATCGGGGTGAAAGCTGATGTAGTCCGCTCCTGCCTTGGCAAAGGCCGTGGCGAGATCGTCCACGGGCTGCACCATCAGATGCACGTCGATGGGCACGGGCTTGCCATCGGGTGTGACCGAATGGGGCTTCAAAGCCTGACAGATCATGGGGCCGAAGGTCAGATTCGGCACGTAATGGTTGTCCATCACGTCAAAGTGGATCCAGTCGGCGCCGGCCGCAATGACATTACGCACTTCTTCACCCAGACGGGCGAAGTCGGCTGACAGGATGGAGGGGGCAATACGGTAGGTGGGGCTCATGGATTGCAATTGTCGCAGTTACCATTAGCTCATGCCGATGAATGAGTTTCTGGTCCAAGTCCAGCCCGCCTACCTGCCCGAGCAATCCGCTCCGGCCGCCGGCGTCTATGTGTTTTCCTACACCATTACCGTCACCAACACGGGTGAGGTGCCGGCGCAGCTGATTGCGCGGCACTGGATCATCACCAACGAGCTGGGCCATGTCGAAGAGGTCAAGGGCCTGGGCGTGGTGGGCCGACAGCCGCTGCTGCAGCCTGGTGAATCCTTTGAATACAGCAGCGGCTGCCAGCTGCGCACGCCCACGGGCACCATGCGCGGCAGCTATCTCTGCGTGAACCACGAGGGCGAGACCTTCGAGTGCGAGATCCCGCTCTTCGTATTGCAGATGAATGAGTCCGGCGACCCCATGCCCATGCCCGAGAAGCGCGTTCTGCACTGAGGCAAGCACCCACATTTGCATGAAGAAAAGCACTCTTGACCTGCCCGGCCTGCTGGCGTCCCTGGACCCCGATGCTGGCCTTGCGCAACGCCATCTGTGGCTGATCCATCTGGCCGAATGGATACGCGCAGCCGAACCCTCTGTCGAAGGCGCCGTGCAGCGCGTGAAACAGATCGTCGAGGCCTTCGAGGCCGACCCCGAAGCCCTGGCCCGGCTGCGCCGCTGGAGCCAGACGCTGATGGAGACGGTGGACATCACCGCCCTGCTGGCCGATTTCGGCTTTGCCCCGCGCACGGCCATGGCCAGCGAAGTGGCCGAGCGCCTGCGCTACAAGCTGCTGCCCAGCACGCCCGAGACCGAGGATGCCTCCGAGCTGTTCATGCTGGTCTTTCCCGACCGTTTCGACGCCCGCTGGCTGCATGCGCTGGACAGCCAGCTCATGGCCCGCATCACCACCTTGCTGACCCCGCAACAGCTCGAAGAAGGCGTGAGCTTCTGGGAGCGCAACCTGCTTGACGCCATCACCTATTGCGCGGGCCAGATTCTCTCCACGGGGTTTGCCCCAGAGCTGCGTCTGCGCATGAGCGAGCAGGCACGCGAGGAAAAGCCGTTTCATGCGCTGATCCACGATGTGGAAAACCTGCGTGTGGAGGTCATGCTGCCGCTGCGCACCACCGACAGGCGCGACGCCGCAGCCGCCCAGCTGCGCGAACGGCTCGAGGCCTGCCGCGCCGCCGTGTCCTCGGTGTACTCCTATGTCGAGGCCGAAGGCATTTCCGTCGGCCTGATCTTCCGCCTGCGCCAGGTGCGTGCGCGCATTCTGCGCATTCGCCGCCTGCTCGATTGCCTGCTGGCAGAAGACCGTGCCTACGAGACGTCCGAGCTGCTCTCCAACCTCGTGGCCGTGGGCATAGAGCGCCGAAGCGTGCGTGCGCTGATGTCCACCAACTCGTCCTTGCTGGCCGCCAAGGTGGCCGAGCGCAGTGCCGAAACCGGCGAGCACTACATCACCCGCGACGGCAGCGAATATCGCAAGATGGTCGCCAAGGCCGCGGGCGGCGGCTTTGTGATGGCCTTCACCACGCTGGCCAAGTTTGCACTGTATGCGTTGGGCCTGTCCGTCTTCTGGTCGGGGCTGGCTGCGGGCTTCAACTACGCCATCAGCTTTGTGCTGATCCAGATGCTGCACTTCACGGTGGCCACCAAGCAGCCGGCCATGACGGCGCCGGCCATGGCGGCCAAGCTCAAGGACATCCAAAGTGATGGCTCCATCCAGGAGTTCGTCGACGAAGTCGCCCATCTGGTGCGCTCCCAGGTGGCGGCCATTCTGGGCAACGTGCTCATCGTCTTCCCCGGGGCGTTGCTGCTGTCGCTGGGCTATGCCTATCTTGTCGGTCATCAGGCGCTCAGCACCCCGCATGCGCGCCAGGTGCTGGACTCGCTGAGTCTGCTGGGGCCGTCCGTGCTCTTCGCCGCCTTTACCGGCGTGCTGCTGTTTGTCAGCAGCCTGATTGCCGGCGGTGCGGAGAACTGGTTTGTGCTGCGCAACATCGATTCGGTGATTCGCTACAACCCGCGCATCACTCGCTTTCTGGGCACGGGCCGCGCGGATCGCTGGGCAAGCTTCTTGCGCAAGAATGTCTCCAGCCTGGCATCCAATATCTCGCTGGGTTTCATGCTGGGCCTGGTGCCTGCATTTGCGGCCTTTTTCGGTCTGGGACTGGAAGTACGCCACGTCACCCTGTCCACGGGCCAGATCGGCGTCGCCGTGGCATCGCTGGGCTGGGAGGTGCTGCATGACGATCTGCTGTGGTGGGCCGTGGCCATGCTGCCCTTCAATGCGGCGCTGAATGTGGGGGTGAGCTTCTATCTGGCTTTCCGTGTCGCCCTGCGTGCCCACAACGTCAGCGGCGTGGACCGCTCGCGCATCTACAAGGCCATACGCCAGCGCTTCTGGCGCAGGCCGCTGAGCTTTTTCTGGCCTTGACCTTTAACCGCCGCCGACCAGCGGCCCAGCAGGCCGCAGCATCGCGAGCGGCCAGAGACCTTATGGGTGAATTCGATCTGATCCGCCGCTATTTCCAGCGCCCCGTACGTCGCGCCGCCCTGGGCGTGGGCGACGATTGCGCGCTGCTGGCCCCGGCCCCCGGCATGCAGTTGGCCATCTCCAGCGACATGCTGGTCGAGGGCCGCCATTTCTTTGCCGACGTGAACCCGCGCCTGCTGGGTCACAAGGCTCTGGCCGTCAATCTCAGCGATCTGGCCGCCAGCGGCGCCAGGCCTCTGGCGTTCACGCTGGCCCTGTCTCTGCCCCGTGCCGACGAAGACTGGATCAGCGAATTTGCAACCGGCCTGCTGACCCTGGCCGATGCCCATGACTGCGAACTCATCGGCGGCGACACCACGGGCGGCCCGCTCAATATCTGCATTACCGTGTTCGGCGAAGTCCCTGCTGGCCAGGCCTTGTTGCGCAGCGGCGCCAGGGCCGGCGATGAGATCTGGGTCAGCGGCACTCTGGGCGATGCACGCCTGGCACTGGAGGCGATGCTGGGCCGTGTGCAATTGCCTGCCGAGCTGCTGCAGCAGGCCCGCCAGCGGCTGGAAGCCCCCACGCCGCGCGTGGCCCTGGGCCTGGCGCTGCGCGGCATTGCCAGCAGCGCGCTGGATGTCAGCGACGGCCTGCTCGGCGATCTCGGCCATATTCTGGAACTGTCCAGCGTCGGGGCCACGGTAGACAGCCGCTGCACCACGCCCTTGATGGCCGCAGCCGCCTATCCGCAAAGCGATGCATGGCAATTCGATTCAAAGCTGCAACAGCAATGCACACTGGCAGGCGGCGATGACTACGAGCTGTGTTTTACCGCCCCCGCAGCCCGGCATGCCGACGTGCTGGCAGCAGGCGCTGCCAGCGGCACGATTGTGCATCGCATAGGCCGCATCGATGCCGAGCCGGGCCTGCGCGTGATCGACGCAAATGGAGCCCTGCTGCAAAACCGCTGGAAATCCTTCGACCACTTCGGCAGCTGAACGCCGAGCACGCGGGCAGGAGGCGGCCGGCACCTGGCAAGCGGCGTGCCAAGAGCCCTGGGTTAAGCTCAAGCCCTCACTGTCCACAAGAGCTGCCCAATGCGTTCAAGCCGTCTTCTGCCCGTATCCATGGTCTGTGTCGCAGCTGCTTTGCCCGGGCTCGCCCTGGCCGACGCCAGCAGCCTCAGTGTCTCGGGCAATCGCGCGCCCATCACCGAAGTCACGCTCTATCCCGGCATCGCCGCCGTACAGCGCGAGGCTCGCATCGACGCCCAGACCCGCCTGCTCAGCTTTGAATGCCTGCCCGCCAGCGTGGATACGCAAAGCCTGCAGATCAGCGGAGACGAAGGCGTGCGCGTGGGTGAGATCAAGACCCTGATGCAATCCAGGCAGATGGCTGCCAAGGAGTGCACCAGCCCGCTGGACCAGCAGATTCGCAGCCTTGAGGATCAGCTCGCGAACATCGAGGCCGAAGAAGGAGCAGCCAGGCTGGTGGGCGATTTTCTGCAGGGCATGAGCAAGCCCGGCGACGAAGCCAGAATCAGCCCCGCTCAGATCGCCGGCACCAGCCAGGCCCTGCGCCAGACCAGCCGCGACAACAGCCTGCGTGCTCACCAGATTCAGCGCCAGAAGCAGGATCTGCTGGCACAGCTGCAGCCCCTGCGCCAGGAGCGCGACCGCACGGGCTCCGAGCAGTCTCAGGTCATGAAAGTCAGCGTGCAGCTGGCCAGCGCACGCGCTGCCAATGTGCGCCTGAGCTATCAGGTGCGCGGCCCCAGCTGGCAGCCTAGCTACCGCGCTCAGTTGAACACCACCAAGCAGCAGGTGCAGCTGGAGCGCCAGGCCCTGGTCGTGCAGGCCAGTGGCGAGGACTGGAGCAATGTGCGCCTGCGCCTGTCCACCGGCCAACCCAGCCGCAGCACCCAGGGTGTCATGCCGCGCCCCTGGACGGTGGATATCGCCCAGCCACTGCCCCCCGCCGCTCCGGCACCAGCCCCCATCGCCATGATGGCGCGCGGCGGAGCCAGGGCAATGCGCGAAGAGGCAGCAGCACCGGACTTGCCGGTGCTCGATGTCTCCAGCATCAACACGGCCTACAGCACGCAATTCATCGTGCCGTACAAGATCAGCGTGCCCTCCAGCGCCGAGCGCATCACGCTGTCGCTAGGTCAGGAAAATCTGGCCACCAGCTTGCTGACTCGCACCGCGCCGGTCATGGAAGAGGCGGCCTATCTGATTGCCACGCTGCAGGCTCCGCCAGGCATCTGGCCGGCGGGCCCGGTAGCACTGTTCCGTGACGAGGCGCTGGTTGGCAATGGCAGACTGGACTTTGGCAACGCCCAGGCGCTGGCACAAGGTCTGTCTTTTGGCCGCGATGACAACGTCGTGGTGCGCCGCCTGCCTGCGCAAAGTCATACCGGCAGCGGCAGCTGGGTCAGCAGCAAGACTGAGCGCAGCATCGTGCGCAACTACGCCGTCGAAAACCGTCACAACCAGCCCATCGCGCTGCAGGTGCTGGACTCGGCCCCTGTTTCGCGCAATGAGCAGATCAAGGTGCAGTCGCAATACAGCCCGCAGCCTGCCACCACCAGCTGGAATGCGCAAAACGGCATGGTTGCCTGGGAGCAGAATCTGGCCGCCCGCAGCACGGCGCAGTTCCAGGCCACGCACCAGATCCGCTTCCCCGAAAACCAGCCCATCACCGGACTGCAATAAGCCTGCGCTTATCATCACGCCATGACGGATGACTCATCAAACAGCGCTGCAGCACCTGCCGATATTGCGCAAGCAGCTATCAATAACAAAGCACGCCCCGGCATGAATGCGGCGGGAATCGCCCACCCCAGCGTGAAGTTCATGCTGCAACACCCGGCCCATCTGATTGCTCTGGGCTTTGGCTCCGGCCTGCCCCGCGTCGCCCCCGGCACGGTGGGCAGCCTGTGGGCCTGGCTGGCCTATCTGGTGCTGGCACTGTGGCTGAGCCCGGCACAGATCGGCTGGCTGATTGCCGCCAGCATTCCCGTAGGCTGGTGGGCCTGCACCGTCACTGCAAAGCATATGCGCGTGGCCGACCCCGGCCATATCGTCTGGGACGAAGTGGTCGCCATGTGGATTGTTCTGTGGCTGTGCATGCCCATGGGCTTCTGGGGCCAGCTCATCTGCTTTGCGCTGTTCCGCTTTTTTGATGCCGTCAAGCCCCAGCCCGTCAAATGGGCAGACCGCCTGTTCAAAGGCTTCGGCCCGCGCGGCGGCTGGGGAATCATGTGGGATGACCTGGTGGCCGCTTTCTGCACCCTGCTGGTCGTGGCCCTCTGGCGGCATTTCTTCTGACCGCGTGAGTCCTGGAGGAGACGATGAGCACACAAGAAGCCAATATCGAAGAACTGGTTCAGCAACTGGCGGCCAGGCTGACCGAAAAAGGCTGGATGCTGGCCACCGCCGAAAGCTGCACCGGCGGCATGATTGCCGCAGCCTGCACCGATCTCGCAGGCTCCAGCCAATGGTTTGAACGTGGCTTCGTGACCTACTCCAACGAGGCCAAGACCGAGATGCTGGGCGTGCCCGCCGAGCTGATCGCAAAGCACGGCGCCGTCAGCGAGGAAGTCGTGCGCGCCATGGCCGAAGGTGCCATCCGTCACTCACGCGCCCAGGTCAGCATTGCCGTGACGGGGGTTGCGGGCCCTAGCGGAGGCTCTGCTGAAAAGCCAGTGGGGACGGTGTGGGTGGGGTGGAGCACCTCGGATACCTCTAATACACGACGTCTTGCACTCCATGGCTCTCGCCAGAAAATCCGAGAGATAACTACACATATAGCACTACACGACCTGACACGACTGCTGATGTCCGATCAATAAACCAACTCCACATTGGTGTCGCAATTGAGTTGTGCCCCAATATCTGTTTGCGCCAAACTCAAACCCAAAAGGTTCAGCAGCAAATTCAGTATCGACTCGAGTGCATATGTCAGTGGGGACAGAACTGCCGCCAGCAGCGTACCAAGTGGACCGAGCTGACTTTCCAGCGCAGTGAACAAGGCTCCTACCAAATTGGTTTGCACCATGCTCAACCAGACTGCAGGCTTATCCAGCCTAGGCGGCGGCGGACTATTGAACAGCAACTGTTGGGGCGGCGACAGCAAGGGTAGTGAGATCACGACTGGAATTTTGATCAACGAAAGCAACAGAGTCGCCTCACCCTTCAGCGCAACGGTTCCCACTCCGGTCTGCCCAAGGACAGTCAAAGACTTTCCCGCACTGCTGCACTGATAACCCGTGACACGGGCACCACCCT
Organism: Comamonas sp. NyZ500; assembly: GCF_016772095.1. NCBI lineage: Bacteria > Pseudomonadati > Pseudomonadota > Betaproteobacteria > Burkholderiales > Comamonadaceae > Comamonas > Comamonas sp. NyZ500. Next base: position 376,691 of record NZ_JAEIJE010000003.1, read on the forward strand.
GGGCCAGCTTCACATCCAGGGAAAGATTCACACCCACCAGCAGCAAGTTCAGGCCCAATCCAACCACAAGGTCGATTTGGGATGTCTTTGCTTCAATGACATCTCTGTCAGGATCTCCAATCGCACTCTGCGCGGGCTCTATGACTTTGAGATTCACGCCCGCATGAACCAGTCCTAGATCCAGATTAACTCCTACCTTGGCCGCACTTTTGCTATTGGCAAACTGAGCCAGTAAGGTGACCATATCCAGCACGTTCACATCCGTACGCAACGCATCTGTTCCCAGTCCCGTTCCCAGCTTCAAGACATCCGCCAATGCCAATTGGATTTGCCCGACCCCGGCGGCCAATATCTTCAAGGCCGTAACCGCCGCAGCATTTCCTTGCTGAGGCAATACGTCTGCCATGGCAAGCATGAAGTTGCTAAGAGACACTTTTGCGTTGGCGACTTCATCGTAACTGCCCACATTCAGTGAGCCACGAATCTTCAATGCATCCAGAAATTTGAGCAGATTGATATCGGCACCCGCGATACCCTGCCAACCAACCGCACCCAGCTTAATGCTGCCTCCCAGCATTCCTCCAATCACGGCGTCCAGCAAGTCCGACTTTGTCGTATCCAGCTCTAGCAAGGTAGACCGTACGGAAAGGCGTGCGAGACGTGGAGCGCGAAAAGCCGTGGCAGATGCCGTTACTTGTCGCCCCCCCGCATCCAAGTCCGCTCCGAAAAGAAACAAGTAGGGGACCACTCTGGCCACTTGCACCTTGCAGGCATTCAACGGCCCCTGTCCTGCGACGAAATACTGCTCTGACGTCAATCCGGTTCTGACTTCCCAACGCCCCTCCGCAGTGCTCACTAATTCCGATGGAATGCCCCCATTTCTTGGAATGCTATCTGCCGCCACCGACTGACATGCTCCGCTGCGAGGTGTGCCACTGGCCCCGGCCAGCGCCGCCAGATCCGCCATCTTCTGCAACTCACGCTTCTGCCAGAACACATTGCCGATATCGATGGTTGCCAGGCAAATCACGGCAATCATCAGCCACAACGCCCCCAGCGTCGCCACAGAGCCCGATTGGCGACGAATGCGAACACGGCTCAGGTCTTTGGCAAAAGACTGCATGCAGAAAACCTCGCTGACCGCTTAGCGGCTACCACCTGTCTTGCTGCCCACTTGTGTTTCCGTGCTTTCCGGGATCTTGTGGGTAAAACTCTCCAGATAGCGCTGATAGGTACGCTGGGCCACATCGCTTGTCACGGGATAGGCATTGCGCGATGCGTACTGACCACTGGCCTGCAACGCCAGCAGATAGCTGGTGGCGTCGCCCACCCGATTGCTTGCGGGCGATGTCAGGGAAGCATTGCCGGGAGCTGGTGTCTGCGTCACTGCTGCCTGAGCTGTTGCAGTGGGCGTCACCGCCGCACTTCGGGGCGCACTCATATTGGTCACGCCTGTGCTGGAGCCGGTACTGCTGCCGGCCTGCGCCATGGCGACCGAGGCCGTGCCCAGTACCATCAACGCCAGGGTGAATGCGCGGGCCCGTTGGGTGAATGCTGTCTGCGTATTCATGGGGACTCCTTGAAGGTTCAGGGCCAGGCACGCTCGGGTGCACTCTTCTTGGCAGAGGCCGCAGCCTTGCTGCCGGCATCTTCATCGGGCGTCTCGAAGAACAAGCCGCCCGCCGCCGCGCGCTGGGGCAGCATGGCTTGCACCGCCTGTTTGCCACCGGATTCACCGCTCTGACGCACTGCGACAGGGTTTACCGCAGCCATCACCACAGCAGCCTCCGGCATCGATCTTGTCGGGCGCACGGGCTGGCGCGAGATCACGGGCTGCGGTGCCGGCTGCGTCTGCTGCAGCTTTACGGGCATCGCCTCGGTAAGTAGAGGCTGTGCAGGCTTGGGCGTCTCCTGCTTCGCGGATTGAGAAGCCGTCGCCACGGCCGCCTCCAGAGGTGGTGCCACTTCCGCTATCAATGAAGGAGCTTGTTGCGCTTTAAGTATGGAAACTTCAGGTCGATTTGACTCTTGAATCCTTTCCAATGGAGCGGCAGCCGCTACATCGACAGGAGCGTCAATTGTCTGCACAGGCACAGGCGGCGCGTAGGCATAGGTTTGCGGAGCTGCTGGCATAAATTGGCTCGCCCCCTGACCAGGGTGACGTGGTCGCCCTGCATCGAAGCTGCCGCCAGAGACCATCCACTGACCACCACTGAGCCCCCGCTCCACATTCCGCGCCATCATGGGCGCAGCTGCGGGCAGCGGCAACGGGGGCTGGGACGTTTGAGCAGGAGGCTGCACAGACTCCGCTGCCTTGACTACCACTACCGGAGCCTTTGCGGCTTCAGGCTCCGGTGCGGGCTTTTTTGCGGCGGGCACCTCCTGCGCTGCAGCAGGCTCCGGCACTTCGGCGGATTTCCCGGAACTGGCCACGGCCTCGGGCGCGGTCTTCACTTCCGGACGGGAGAGGTTGACGACCTTGCCGGTCGCAGCCGCGGCAGGCTTTGCCGCGGCCAGGCTTGCAGCCCTCAACCACTCCCCAGCCTGCTCCTTGACCAGTTGCTGGGTCTGTGCATCCAGCTTGCGCTGGCGCATGAATTCCTCAGCCTGTGCGCCCTGGCCGCTGACCATCATGAACAGGCTCAGATTGACATTGGCCTGAGCGTCCTCGGGGTTGAGCTGCGCCGCCTGCATCAAGGGGATGCGCGCTGCATTCAGATCACGCGCACGCAGATAGGCATAGCCCAGATCGGTCAACAGGCGCGAGTCCACGGGATTGCTCATGCGCGCCTGCTCCATCTGCAGAGCGGCACTGCGAAAGTCGCCCTGCTCTGCGGCCACACGGCCCAGGCCGTAGCGTGCGGCTCCGTCCTTGGCGCTGCCCAGCAGGCCCTGGTAAATGGGGATGGCCGCACTGAGCTGCCCCACCTGACGCAATGCATCGGCACGCAACAGCCGCGAATCGCTGGAAGCGCCCCACTGCTTGTCCAGCGCATCCAGGTGCGCAATGGAGGCATACCAGAGCGACTTGGACTGCATCTGCTTGACCAGAGCGAGGTAAGTGTCCTGCGTGTCGACCACCGCCTCCTTCTCCAGCGGTCTGTCTGCTGCGGCCTTGGCTGCGGGCGACAACACGGGCTGGTTCTGCCCCAGCAGATTACCCATGCTGGAGCAGCCCGACAGCAGGGCCATGGTTGCAGCGGCCAATGGCAGCATCAGATATCGGCTTTCTTTTTTCATTTCGTCATCCCTCCCAGCGCCCGAATCACGGCAAGGAACCCCGGTCCGGCTGTAATGATGATCAGGGCCGGAAGCAGCGTCACCACCATGACGGCAGTCATCTTGACCGAGATCTTTCCTATCAACTCCTTCATCTTGGCCTTGCGCTGCTCGCGCAGACGTTCGCCAAAAATGCGCAGCGGCTCCTGCACGGCTCCGCCGTATCTGTCGATCTGAATCATCAGCGATGTCAGATTGGCCAGGTTGTCGTTTTGATAGACCTCGCTCATGCGCCCAAAGGAGCGCTCGCGCGTGCTGCCCCGGCTGTACTGCTGGTTGGCCAGTTGTATCTCTCGCGAAAGCACAGGCATGACATTGCCGAAATCAGAGCCAATCACCTGCAGGGTCTGGTCCAGACTCATTCCCGTGCCTTGCAGCAAGCCCAGCAAATCGACAAACAAAGGCAGCTCGCGGGCAACGCAGGCCCTGCGGCGGCGAGCCACGCTGCGCAGCACCCATTTGGGAAGCAGAAAACCTATGGTGAACGCAGCAAACAGGTAGAGCAGAAATTGCTTGCTACCCAAAAAAACAAAGGCTGCAAGAAGCGAAAACAATACAGAGATCAGGCAGCGCGCTATCAAATATTGCAGCTGCGCGCGAGTCGATCCCCAACCGCATTTGCTCAGCAAAATACGATCTTCCTGTGCAACCAACGCCTTGCCAAGCGAGGTATTGAGCCAGTGCGCAGGCAGCTCGCCATCGCCATTGAGCGAGCGCAGCAGATCTGCGGGCCTGGCAGGCGTAGCAGCCTCATTCGCCGCAGCCGCGCCGCTGCGGCTCAGTGCATCCCGCACCACCTGACTGCTGCGTTCACGGCGCTGATGCGTATAGGCAATCACGGCGGCTCCAATCAAAGCAGCCACGGCAAGCAACGCAATACTCAACATCAAGTAAATACGTGCGGCCTCCATCAATCCCCCCCCTCATCAAGCTTGGCCAATCGATAGAGCAGCACCACCCCAAAGACCTGCAAAGCCGCCGCCACCCCAATGATATTGCGACCACTGGCGTCATCCCACATGTTCAAAAAGTAGCTCGCGTTGAAGGAAATGATCAGGCAGCACACGGCCACCGGCAGCAGACTCAACACCCAGGCGGACAGACGCGTTTCGGCCGTCATGGCAGAGAGATCCTGCTCGGCCTGTTCGCGGTCGCGCATGAAATTGGCCACACGTTCCAGCAGCAGATCGACCCGTCCCCCATAACGCACGCTGATGCGCAGAATAGCTGCCAGCAGATGCAGCTCGTCCAGCCTGGTCTGCCTCGCTACATGGGCCACCGCATTTTCCAGATCCATGCCCGCGCGGGCCAGACTGGCGGCCTTTTCCATGACCGACTGCAACGGGTCTTTAGTGCTGGCTGCAGCCATCTGGAAGGCCGCCTGAACGGAGTTGCCAATGGTCACCAAGCGCACCGTGTTATCCAGAAAGCCCGGCAATTGCTGTGTGAGCCTGGCGCGGTACTTCTGTGCCCGCGTGTAAAGCAAAAAGAAAAAGCCAATTCCCAATACCACCAGCGCCGCACTACCGGCCAGCCAGCCAACAGCAAAGCCAACGATCAGAAACGCCACAGCAATCAAGACCAGCCCGCCATAGAAAAGTCCGGCACTGGCCGTCCCCAACAAAATGGCGGGAACCGGCCAGCCTGTTCTTTTCTCGTTGCCCAGTAAGGCATCCGCCACTGAACCATCAAAAGCCGATGCCGCATTCTTGGCGACAAACCCGGCTGCAGCGGCCGCGCTTTTTTCCAGGCTCTGCTCCAGATGCCTGGTCATCCGACGTGTCCTCTGCTGCCGGCCGACAAGCATCCACAGCGCAATCGCGGCAGCCGCAGTCAGCAGCGCCAGACTCAGGAGTAAAAACGCATTGCTAGCCATGGCGCAGTCCCGCATGGTTTGCGCCGTTGCCTCCGGCGTGCTGCAGCACCGCGCGATAGCGCGTCAGCTTGGGCGTATGCGGCACCATGCCCAGCGTGGTCCAACGCTCCAGATCCTCTCCATCATTCTGGGGCAGCAGCTCGTGACGATAGAGCTCCTGCGTGGCAATCACGCTATCGATGATGCCTGTGACTTCGGTGATCGACGTGATGCGCCGCTTGCCATTGGGCAGGCGGCTGATCTGCACGATGAAATCGAGCGCATTGGCAATCTGGCGGCGCAGGCTGACCTCGCTGCCCTGAAAGCCCGCAAAGCCGGCAAGCATCTCCATGCGATGCAAACACTCGCGCGGAGAGCTGGCGTGGATGGTGGCCATGGAGCCGTCGTGACCGGTGTTCATGGCCTGCAACATCTCCAGCACTTCCGCGCCGCGCACCTCGCCCACCACAATGCGATCCGGGCGCATGCGCAAGCTGTTGCGCAACAAATCCCGAATGGAAACCACTCCCGCGCCTTCAAAGCCACCGGGACGGCTTTCCATGCGCACCACATGAGGGTGAGGCAGCGTCAGCTCGGCCGTATCCTCAATCGTCACCACCCGCTCATTGGCGGGGATAAAGCCCGCAATCGCATTGAGCATGGAGGTCTTGCCGCAACTGGTGCCGCCGCTGATAAGAATATTGCAGCGCTCGCGCACCGCCAGCTCGAGCAAGCGGGCCATGCCTTCGTCCATGGTGCCGAAATCGACCAGATCCTGAACCCGCAGCGGATCATTGCGAAACTTGCGTATCGACACCGCCGGCCCGTCCAGCGACAACGGCTCTATCACCACATTGATACGCCCTCCATCCGGCAAGCGCGCATCGACCATGGGCGTGGATTCATCGAGGCGGCGACCCAAGGGAGAGATGATGCGGCGCACGATGCGCAGCACATGGGCGTTGTCGGTGAAATGCAAGGCCTCCTGCTGCAAAATTCCCTTGCGCGAAACGAATACACGCTGATAGCCGTTGATCAGAATGTCCTCGACCTCCGGGTCGGCCATCAGGTCATCAAGCGGCCCCAGCCCGGACAGCTCCTTGTTCAGAGCCTGCGCAATCCATTGCACCTCCTCGTCATTGACGGGAAACCGCTGCTGACGCACAAACTGTTCCAGTTCCTGGTGTACGAACTGGCGCACACGACTGGTTGACCATTTGGCAAACACCGCGCCCAGCTCCTCCACACGCGTCAGCAAATGCTCGTGTGCGACGTTCTTGATCAGCAGCAGTTGCTTGGAGTCCGAAAAATGACTGCTTTTTTCGGCGAAAACAATGTCCATGCTCATTCGCCTCTCCTCAATCGCTTGGCCCATTGCCCCAGAACGCCCGACGCTGGCGCCGCGACCTTGTCGGCAGCAACCGCTCCGCTGAGCAATGCTCTGGCCATGCTTCTGACACAGGTCACATAGGGATCACCGCGCAGCGACTGCGACAACAACTGTCCACAGCTGGCGGCATTCAGCAAAACCGTGGATCGATCCGGAACCACGTGCAGCAATTCCAGACCAAGGCGCTGCGCGACCTCTTTGGCTGGCAGGCCGGCCTGCACATTGAAGCGGTTGAGCACCAGTTTGAGCGTGCTGCGATTCACACCCTTGGCATCAAGCTCCTTGAGCATCTGTGCCGTAGACACAATGCCTCCCAGCGACTGGTCACAAACCACCCAGCCCTGTCCGCTCTCGCGTAGCAAAGGCGCCAGAAAATCAGCCTGCACCATGCCGCCCAGATCAATCACCTGCACCCCAAGCAAGCTCTTGAGCGTGTTGACTACGCCCGCTGCAGCTGCAGGGCTGACTTCGCGCAGCATGCCCAGATCGGAAGGCCAGGCCAGAGTCACAGTGCCCGTGGAGTGCTTGGCAAAGGCCGATTCGATCAATGTCGCGTCCAGACGGCGAGTATTCTGAACCGCATCCACAAAACTGAAGTCACCAGCGATGCCCAGATACAGCAAGCCATCGCGTGCAGGCAAGCCCAGATCCAGCAATACCGCATGTGCGGACTCATCCAGCGGCAACTGACTTGCGCCAAAAGGCCTGGCAATCTGCTTTCTGTTCTTGCTACCTCGCATGTCATAGGCATGCATCTCCTGGAACATCACGGCCAGATGCGTTGCCAGCGTAGTCACCCCCATCCCTACACGCGCTCCCAGCAAAGGCAGGGAGAAACCTTTGGTTTCCGGCTCCAGCGCTACAGCCGCAGGCAGCTGACTGCGTGCATGCATCTGATGCCTGATGGCCGTATTGGCCTCGCCTTCGGACGCATCCCAGTCAATGAATTCAGCCACGCCGCAGCGCAGGGCCGCACGCATGGAAGCGGGCTCCGCAGCAGAGCCGGACCCCATGATCACCACCCCGGGGAAGCTGGCGCGCAGATCGCCGACCAGGACGATGGCAGCCTCCGTCATGGGAGCCGAGAAATCCACGATCACCACGCCAAGCCCAGGCGCCGAAATTGCAGTGTGAAGCGCAGCCAGATCGCCTGCCACCGGTATCACTTCAGCATCGCTACCCAGAACACTCGCCAGCCAGAAAGCGTGCGATGGCGACTGGGTGACCAGCACCACTCGTGCATTGCCTCTCGCCGCCCCTGGCTGTGCGGTATTGAGTTGGGATGAGTCCATGCGCATATTCATGCCTCTACCCGGACACTCAGCGCGAGAAGCCCGGCGCCACGCTGGACGACAGACCACCCGCCACCCATGGACCCCATACCGCAGGATCACGCTGCTCGGTGCGCCCAGGCAGCAGCGGCTCCACATTCACATCGCGCGCCAGCGGTTTGACAAGGCGCGGCGTCACCACAATCGCCAGCTCGCTCTCCTTTTGCTGAAACTCCTGACGCTTGAACAGCACGCCCAGAATCGGAATATCGCCCAGCAAAGGAACCTTGTCGGTACCTGATGTGGTGTTGCGGCTGACCAGGCCGCCAATCACAAAGCTTTCGCCGTCGCCCAGCTCCACCGTGGTATCGGCACGGCGGGTGGTAATCGAGGGGACAGTCGCACTATTCAGAACAATGGTGTTGGCGTAATCCAGCTCGCTGGCCTCCGGCGCAACCTTGAGCACGATGCGATCGTTGGACAGCACCGTGGGTGAGACCGTCAAGCCAATGCCGTAAGGCTTGTACTGAATGGCCACCATGCCCGTACCCGCAGGTACGGGAACCGGCACTTCCCCGCCCGACAAGAAATTAGCACTCTGACCCGACAGAGCCACCAGCGTTGGAGCCGCCAGCACTCGCGCCAAATTGTTGCCTTCGAGCATGCCGATATTGACGCCAATTCCGGCCTTATCGAACTGCATCAGCAAGTTGAAAGCCTGGGTCAAAGGGTTTGCTGCCGCGCCCGTCGTGGAACTACCACCGCTTATGCCATAGGAGCCACGTCCAAAAATACCAAAGCTGAAACCCGAGCTGTTGGGCGCCGTGCTGAACAGGTTGAGACCCACCTTCTTCATCTGGGTCTTGTTGAACTCGACCACCTTGACATCGACCTGCACCACATTGCTCTTGAGCTGGACGCTGGAGAGATCGACGGTCTTGGCCTTGTCGGCGGACTGCGCATTCGCCAGCTCGCCGGCAAATTGCTGCTCTATCAGGCTGGAAGCCTTGGCCGTGCGCAATTCCACCCGCTGCTGCACATTGAGCATATAGGTCTGCGCCTGCGCTTCACCGCGCGGCCAGACCATGAACGATGTACTGCCGGGCTTGAGCGGGCTCAGCAGGATCTTGGCGGCAGCCCCCTTGCCTGCACGCTTGATATGCACCGCCGCAATCGTGTCGTCACCGATTGCAATGCGCTCCACTCCGCCGGGCAGGTTCAGCTCATGCTGAGCGCCCATCACCAGCTTGATTTCCCTGGCTGCTGTCGCTTGCTGCGCTCTGCTTTCGCCCGTATTGGGCACTTGCTGCGCAAGGACCGGGGCAGTGACAACACTCAAGGACAGGCCGCAGAGCAGATACAGCGGCTTCAGCGAAAAGGTGCGGGATGCGATTGAAACAGTCTTGTTGTTCATAGATCAGTACCGCACGGTTTGGGAGTTGGCGCCACGCACGAATTCAACGGGCAGGGAAGAGTCTGCGGAAGCGGTACGTGTGCGCGGCACTGCTGGCTTGGCAACCCCGGCTGTCATAGGCTTGGCCGCATTCATGCGCGCAGCCGAAGTACCTGCAGACCCTGCCAGGCTGCTCATGGCTACCCCGGCCTGCGCTGCGTCAGCACCTTCCAGCGGCGTTGCAACAGCTCCTTTGGGCATGGCCACAGTCAGCACGCCGGACAGCGGCGCAAACTTTTCCATATCCGGCTCTGTCATATCCGTCGGATTGCGCAGTGCAAGTACCAAGCTACCGTTAGAGCCTCCCAAGGCCAGTTGACTCACCTCTGCCACAGGTACTGCAAGCACTGCAGTGCGGGCGTTGTCGGGGCCATTGGCCTGCTTGCCTTCTGCTTTCTCAGCCGTAGTCAGTGCATCGACTGACGCAGCGCCATAGGCCAGCACACGCTTGCGCGAGAGCAGCAAGCGCGCCTGGCTCTGGTCGATTTCATTGCCATCGCGGCGCAGTACAAAGAAGACATCGACAAAGTCACCTGGCCTGATGCGATTGCCTACGCCAATGTTTTCATCGACCTTGACCGCGACAGCACGTTCACCCTCTGACACCTTGAGAGCCAGGCCGGTCACCATCTGCCCCTGGAGTACTGGTGCGCCCTTGGGAATGTCCACTGCCGGCACCGAACCAACAGCTGCCTGAATCTCGCTATAGGCGCCATCGGGTATGGCTGGCAACTGCAAGACCTGCAGATCCTCGGCCTTGAGCACCTGTCCTGCGGGGATGGGCTGTGAGGCCATCACCACGCTCACATTGGCGTTAGGCTTGCTGTCGCTGGCGGAGGTCTGAGCCTGAGGGTCTGGAGTTTGGGGCGCCTTGGCGAGCATCCACCCATAAATGCCCAGAGCCAATGCCACTGCCAGCAAAACCCCGACCGCGATCTTTGCGACATTCACCATAACCACCCCCTCTTGTTGCTCTACATCATTGGCAGAGCTTTTCAATTCATCAATCTCGCAAACTTACTTGAGCAATTGCCCCGCCTTTCAACAAATCGGGAGTCGGAAGGCTTAATAGTGGCCCCAGTAATTTTGGAATCAGTGGTGAAGTTGAATAGTTGTAATTGATACGAACATTGACACAGGAAATACCTGTCGTGACGATGCCCACGCAATCGCCCGAGGAGACATAGATCCCTGCCGCGTCACCAGTTGAGCTATCTATGCAAGAACTCCCACCCAAGCCGTTGCCCATTTTTCTCAACCAGTCCACTGCACCATTAGCCATCGCACATGCCGCATTCTTGCGTGCAGTAATTTGAGAAACATTGACGGGCAATGGAGCAGGATAGCGCACAGCCGCTCTAGCTCCCTCAGCGGCAGCCAGCGTCAACGTCTGCTGAGCCGCAAAGATCAAACCGTAAGTAATGATTGCATAAAAAGTCAAAAAGAAGATAGGAAAAAGAATAGCAAATTCGATAGCTTCGGCGCCCTTTTGCCTTTTTTGATTTCTCATAATTCTTCCTTTTATTGACTCTTATGATATCCAATCACTAAAATTGTTGCCAAACTTAAATAGGTTACATAGGGAACGAACTTTTTGCTGCCACTAGTTCCATCTTTAATGGAGCTCGTCATTACAAAAAAATACTTTAGTGCGCTACGTGCAAATGCTCCATGGATAATCGCAAAAATGCAACTTAACGCCCATATAGGTAGCAATAACTTCCATCCCACCCAGAGCCCCAAAGCAGATGAAAATTTTACATCCCCTGCTCCCATCATTTTCATTTTATAAAAAACGAAAAGAACAAAAAAAGCCGCCATAGCCCCTAAGAGAGAGTCCAATATACCAATATTCACTGGATGCGAGTTGGGATAAAAAATAATAGATATTATTGCAACAAACCCGCCCAACATCGCATTCCAGTTAAAGCTTTTTCGAAATAATGCATCACACACCGAAGAAAGAATCAACCAGAATAGGAATATCAACCCCATGTGATGCAACCGCCTTAATTAAGTTGTAACCACCCCTTGAAGGGTCGTTTTTATCTTCGTAAAAATATCTCCCAACTTAGTACCAATACCGGTCGTTCCAGCAATTATTCCAATGGAAATCAGTCCCGCGATCAGGCCGTACTCAATCGCCGTTGCACCTTCTTCATCACGCCAGAATTTGATGATTTGGTCTTTCATGATTAGCTCCTTCAACAATCAGGTTGGTAGATCGCTGTGGCTGTTTTCGACCACCGCGGAACCAATCTTACGAAGCCAGAAACATCTTGAAATATTTGAAATAGCTATCAACAACTATGCAGCATAGTTCTCGGCAATTTAAATCAATGTGCAAGCGAGTACTCCCACAGAAAAACCCCAATAAAAACAAAGACTTCAAAAAACACCGAGACGCATCTGCAATTTTCTTGACTCTTCCCTCACATATGTCTTCCGGTTCAATCTACGCAATCTTCATTTATTTCCTACAGATTAATAGATTTCGTCCTACATTCAATAATCGGGTTAACCCTTGTTTTTAAATGAAAAAACAAAAAGGCCTGCAGATAGCAGGCCTTTCTGAAACAAAAGAGATTGCTCAATAAAGTGATTCGGAAATCACTGCAGGGCTTTAATCAGTTTGAGAGCAATGTCCTGCAGCGGTGGCTGCAGTTTTCTATAGCAGTCGAGCAAGCGCTGCTCATCGCTGGGTAGCGATGCGGTCTCGGAATGCAGGCCTGCCATCAATTCCAGCGCCGTGGTCTGCAGGGCGATAGCCAGTCTTGCCAACGTGTCATTCTTGAGAGTGCGAATGGCTCCCGACTCGATCTGCGAGATGGCGGATGCAGTGACATCCGCCATCTGCGCCAGGCGTCCCTGGCTCAAACCCAGCGCCTGTCGCCGGGCGCGTATGCGTTCACCTAAATGCGTCATCTATCCCACTAACTCACACTGCACGCAAGTGCCTGCGCAAATATCGCGCGGCTTTTTGAGTACCCCACCAACCGAGACGCTTTTATAGAAGGCCTTTGCAACGCCACTGTCCCTAACTCGGTGGCAGCAAGCAAAGACCGCCCTGCAGCGGTGCTGCCGCCCCTTGGGGGAAAGCGCAAAGCGCCTCAGGCGATGGCTCTGGTCAGGCTCCGTGGCACTTCTTGAACTTCTTGCCGCTACCGCAGGGGCAAGGGTCGTTACGGCCGGGCTGCTCGCCCTTGACGATGGTTTCCTGGCGTGGGCCCATGCTCTTCCACAGGCGGTACAGGTCATACACGGCCCAGATGGCTTCGCCAAAGGCATCCACACGTTCCTGGCTGGTCGAGGCAGGGCCGGCTTCGTCGTACAGATTCAGAGCCGGCTCGTCCGTGTCGTCCTCGGTCAGGTTGACGATGAACTCCATGGCCGCGTCCAGCAACTGGGCTGCTTCCTTGTCGCGTGGCGCAGCCCATTCGTCGGCCCAGTTCTCCACCACGAACATGAAGCCCAGCGCCCACACTTGCGAGAACGAGGGAACTTCTTCGCCGGCCAGCTCGGCCTGCTCGGCTTCGGGCAGGATGGCGATGGCGCCACGCGTATCCAGCGCTTCGGGCTGGAAGGCTGCGTCGTCGGCCAGGGACTTGATGTCGGCATCCAGTTGCTCGCGCACTTCGGCCAGGCGCAGCTCGAACAGTTCCATGAAACGTGCCTGCTGGGCCTCGTCCTTGAAGACTTCCAGCTTGGGCAGAGGCTGGCCTTCGGCCACTTGCAGGGCTTCGCCATCGCCCAGCAGCATGGGCATGTATTCGGCAGCGGCAATGGGGCGGCGTGTGCAGACCAGAGCGGTCAGGAAACCGTCACAGAATTCCCACTGGGGAATTTCGTCGCCGCGGGTGCGCAGCTCGTCGAGCAGCGCGTCCAGCTCTTCGAGCTGATCATTGCTCAGCGCGCCCTCGGGCATGTCGGCGAGAGCCGCGTCTTCTGCGGCGGAGTTAGGTGCTTGTTCTTGCATAGGGAAAGGCTTTTATGATGGCCCGAACCATTTCATCACTATCGAAGTGCAGGGCCGGGCGATGGATCAAGGGGACAAAGCATCCAGGATGGATGCCCCCATACAGGCTGAATTTTAGCGGGCCGCCATCAACACACCCTGCCATGGGAGTATCTGCAGTGCATCGCTTCTTCAATAGTCTGCCCCTGCGCTATGGCGCCCTCTTCATTTCCGCGCTCGTGCTAGGCATTTCGCTCTACACGCTGACCACGGCAGGCAAGGGGCTTGGGTGGTTGATTGCGTCTTTGCTGCTGGTGCTTCTCGGCATCTGGGATCTGCTGCAAAAGCAGCACGCCATACTGCGCAACTATCCCGTCATGGGGCATATGCGCTTCATCTTCGAGTTCATACGCCCCGAGATTCGCCAGTACTTCATCGAAGGCGATACCGAGGCCCAGCCGTTCTCGCGCGCCCAGCGATCGCTGGTCTATCAGCGTGCCAAGGGTCAGGTCGACAACCGGCCGTTCGGCACCCAGCTCGACGTGAGTCAGCAGGGCTATGAGTGGGTCAACCACTCCCTGCAACCCACCAAGCTCAGCTCTCATGACTTCCGCCTCTGGATTGGCGGCACGCAGGAGCAACCAGCTGAAGGAGTGGATCCCTGCACCCGCCCCTATCACGCCAGCGTCTTCAATATCTCGGCCATGAGCTTTGGCGCGCTGTCGGGCAACGCCATCCAGGCGCTGAACCAGGGCGCGAAGATGGGCGGCTTCATCCACGACACGGGCGAAGGCTCAATCAGCCAGTACCACCGCATGCATGGCGGCGATCTGATCTGGGAAGTGGCTTCGGGCTATTTCGGTTGCCGCAATGCGGACGGCACGTTCAGCGAAGAAAGATTCGTCGCCAACGCCACCGATCCGCAGGTCAAGATGATCGAGATCAAGCTAAGCCAGGGCGCCAAACCCGGCCATGGCGGCATGCTTCCCGGCGCCAAGGTCACTCCCGAAATTGCAGCAGCGCGTGGCATACCGATTGGCGTGGACTGCATTTCGCCGTCCAGTCACAGCGCATTCTCCACCCCTGTGGAGCTGATGCAGTTCATCGCCAGGCTGCGCCGTCTTTCCGGCGGCAAGCCCACAGGCTTCAAGTTCTGCGTCGGTCACCCCTGGGAATGGTTTGCCATGGTCAAGGCCATGCTGGAAACCAATATCACGCCCGACTTCATCGTCGTCGACGGTGCCGAAGGCGGCACGGGCGCTGCGCCTGTTGAGTTTGTCGACCATGTGGGCGTGCCGCTGCAAGAAGGCCTGCTGCTGGTGCACAACACGCTGCTGGGCGTGAACCTGCGCCAGCGCATCAAGATCGGCGCGGCCGGCAAGGTCATCACGGCCTTTGACATTGCCCGCATGATGGCCCTGGGTGCCGACTGGTGCAATTCGGGGCGCGGCTTCATGATGGCGCTGGGCTGCATCCAGGCACAGAGCTGCCACACCGGCACCTGCCCCACGGGCGTCACCACGCAAGACACCGTGCGCCAGCAGGCGCTGGTTGTGCCCGACAAGGCCACGCGCGTCGCCAACTTCCACAAGAACACCTTGCATGCGCTGCAGGAGCTGGTTCAGGCCGCCGGCCTCAGGCATCCCAACGAGATCACGGCCCACCATATCGTGCGCCGGCTGGACGACACCCAGGTCAGCCTGCTGTCCAACCTGATTCTGCGCGTGGAGCCAGGCTGCCTGCTCAAGAACCTGGAGCGCCAGCACAAGGTCTTCCAGAACTACTGGCCGCTGGCCACGGCACAGAGCTTTCAGCCGCTGCACGAGCCCGTATTGCGCCCCTCTGCGGCGGGCAATGCCGACAACGCGGCACAATCGCAGGCTTTTCCCCAACGTAACGGTATCTGGACCTGAGAAGCCAGAGCCTCGCGCCCGACAGATCCCACGCCGTGCCATATCAGGATATTTCCGCCCAAGAGCAGATGCCCTCTGCGCAGAACGCCATCGATTACCAGGCATTTCTGCGCGAGCATCTGGACCAGCCTCACAGCATCATGCGCTATGAACTCGCGCATGAAACCCTTTGGGTCAAGCGCGCCAACAAAGGCAACCCGGCCCTCAACTACTGGCTGCTGAGCACGCTGGCCAAGCTGTTCAGGGCCGCCGTGCTGCAGCCCGTGCCCAACCCCGGAGGGACCGAGTCCCTGCAAACCGAGGTGCGCCGCCTGCGCAGTTTCAAGGCCAAGGGGCTGCGCGTGCCGCAAGTGCTGGCCACGGACGACCAGGCCTTTGTGATGCGCCATCTGGGCCGCCCGGGCGAAGAAGCTCCATCGCTGAGCAATGCCATCGAGGAAGCGATTGCCCGGGGCGCGCAGCCCACGCTGGAGCTCTGGCGAAAAGGCCTGGAGGCCATCCAGCAGGCTCATGCCCGCGGCGAGGTGCTGAGTCAGGCCGTGGCGCGCAATATGGTGGTCTGCGCCGACGGGGTCATAGGCTTCATCGACTTTGAAGACGATCCTGCAGCCCATTTACCGCAAGCCGTCTGCATGGCGCGCGATGCGCTCAACTACGCCCAGTCCACAGCGCTGTTTCTGCAGCAGGCTGGTGCGCTGGAGCAGGCCCGGGAGACCTGGCAGCAATTTGTGCAGCAGCTTCCCGCCGAGGCCCGGCAGGTGCTGGAGCGCACCGTCAACAAACTGAGCTGGGTGCGCTTTCTGCCCCGCAGCAAGAGCCTGGGACGCGACACCCTGCGCGTGCTGGCGGCCCATGACTTGCTGACGGCCACCTCACACTCCGCCTGAATGCAATCAAATCAATAGCTATCAGCGCCTTCCCCGGCTGGGCTTAAAGCCTGAAATCCATGAAAAAAGCCCCGACCATCAGATCGGGGCTTTTTGGATTGAGGTCTGTGCGCGCTCAAGCGTGAGCGGACACCGCCTCGTTCTCTTCCTTGCCTGCCAGAGCAGCATCCAGCTTTTCGTAGTCCAGCGCGTTTTCCCACTTGGAGACCACCACGGTGGCGACGGCGTTACCGATGAAGTTGGTCAGCGAACGGCATTCGGACATGAAGCGGTCCACACCCAGAATCAGTGCCATGCCGGCCACGGGCACCTCGGGCACCACAGCCAGGGTCGCGGCCAGGGTGATGAAGCCAGCCCCCGTCACGCCCGCCGCGCCCTTGGACGACAGCATGGCAACCAGCAGCAGCGCGATCTGGTGGCCCAGGGTCAGATGGGTATCGGTGGCCTGGGCAATGAACAGCGCAGCCAGCGTCATATAGATATTGGTGCCGTCCAGGTTGAAGGAGTAGCCGGTAGGCACGACCAGACCGACGACGGACTTGCCGCAGCCGGCTTTTTCCATCTTGTGCATCAGCGAAGGCAGGGCCGACTCGGAAGACGATGTGCCCAGCACCAGCAGCAGCTCGTCCTTGAGGTACTTGATCAGCTTGAGCACGGAGAAGCCGCAAAAGCGCGCCACGGCACCCAAAATCACCAGCACGAACAGGGCCGAGGTGATGTAGAAGGTCAGCACCAGCTCGGCCAGGTTGACCAGCGAGCCCAGGCCGAACTTGCCGATGGTGAAGGCCATGGCGCCAAAGGCACCGATGGGAGCGAACTTCATCACGATGTTGACCAGCTTGAACACGGGCTTGGTCAGGGCTTCAAAGAAGTTCAGCACGGGCTTGCCGGCCTCGCCGACCATGGCCAGGGACACACCGAACAGCACGGCCACCAGCAGCACCTGCAAGATGTTGTCGCCCACGAACGGACTGATCAGCGTCTTGGGGATGATGTCCATCACGAAGCCGGTCAGCGTCATCTCGTGCGACTTGGCCACATAGCCCTTGACGGCCGTCTGGTCCAGATCGGCAGGGTTGATATGCATGCCGGCACCGGGTTGCATGACATTGGCCACGATCAGGCCCACGACCAGCGCCAGCGTGGAGAAGGTCAGGAAATACGCCATGGCCTTGCCGAACACACGGCCCACGGCGCTCAGGTGCGTCATGCTGGCAATGCCGGTGACGATGGTCAGGAAGATCACCGGTGCGATGATCATCTTAATGAGCTTGATGAAGGCATCGCCAAAGGGCTTCATGGCCTCGCCATAGGCGGGCTCGAAATGCCCCAGCAGCACGCCCACGATGATGGCGAACACCACCTGGAAGTAGAGCTGACGGTAGAACGGCAAGTGCTCGCGCGGAGCAGATTCTGTGGGCAGAGTGTGCACGCTGCATCTCCAAAATTGCGGGCGCACCACCGTGGTGCGCCGAATTGCTGCCGTTTGTACTCCCGCGCCCTTTTTGTGCCGATAACCCATTGGTATTAGGTCCGTACGCGCTCCCTTGGAGAGCATGCACCAACTTAGGGAAATCCCTAGGCCTCAGAATTCGCACTGAACCGGCTCCAGAGCCACACTGGACTCCTTGATCACCCACTCTCGTCATGCGTCTTGCGCGAAACCTTGCCCGAAACCGACTGTTTCTGACCCTTGTCATCGTGCTCAGCGGCATGCTGCTGAGCATGTGGGCCGCCAGTCGCGTCGCGCTGCAAACCTCTTTGCACGATGAAAGCGAAAGCGTGCAGCGCCAGCTCACGCTCTATGCCCAGGCCATGGTGCAGCGTGTGGACCGCTACCGCACCCTGCCCGAGGTGCTGGCGCTCGATGCCGAACTCAAGAGCGCGCTCAGCCACCCGCTCAGCGCCACCGAGGTGGACAGGCTCAACCACAAGCTGGAGCAGGCCAACGGCGCCAGCCGAGCTTCCACGCTGACCCTCATCGACAAAAGCGGCAAGGCCCTGGCCGCCAGCAACTGGCGCGACTCGCACAGCAATGTGGGCGAGGACTACAGCTTTCGCCCCTATGTGACCCAGGCGCTGAGCCAGGGCAGTGGCCGCTTCTACGGCATCGGCATGACCACGGGACTGCCCGGCTACTTTCTCTCCCAGGCCATTCATGATGATGACGGCTCGGTGCTTGGGCTCATCGCCATCAAGATCCTGTTTCAGGAGCTCGAAGGCGAGTGGAGCCAGTCGCCCGACATCGTCTTCGCCTCGGACGAGCATGGCGTGGTCTTTCTCTCCAACCGCGACGAATGGCGCTACCGCCTGCTGGAGCCGCTGTCCAGCAACGACCAGCAGGAGGTGCGGGACACCCATCAATACGCGGGCCAGGCCCTGATTCCGCTCGGCTACCGCACCAGCCGGCAGCCCGCGGGCATCGGCATGCTGGCCCATTTCAGCCAGCCTCCGCTGGTCGACCCCATGCTCTGGCTGCGCATGGAACTCCCCGAAAGCCAATGGCAGCTGCATCTGCTGCACGACATCGTCCACAGCCAGACGGCCAGTCACTGGGCGGCAGTGGCCGCCGGCGGCCTATGGCTGGCCGCCTCGCTGCTGGTGCTCTATATCCGCCAGCGCCAGCGCCTGGCGGCCCTGCGCCAGCGCAGCCGCAAGGAGCTGGAGACCGTTCTGCACCAGCATGCGCAGGAGCTGCGCACGGCCCAGGACGGCATTGTCCAGGCCGCCAAGCAGGCCGACACCGGACTCTCGCGCAGCCTGCAGCATCTGCCGCAAGGCGTGGTGGTGGTGGACCCGCAGCTACGGCTGGTGGCCTGGAACTCGCGCTATGTGGAGCTGTTCCGCTACCCGCCCGAGCTCATGCATGTGGGCCAGCCCATCGAGGCTCTGATACGCCACAACGCCAGGCGCGGCCTGCTGGGCAAGGGCGATGTGGAGCCTGCGATCCAGCGTCGGCTCCAGCATCTGCGCAGCGGCAGCCCCCATTTGCACGAAAGCGCCAAGGGCGACGGCACGGTGCTGGAGATTCGCGGCAACCCCCTGCCCGATGGCGGCTTTGTCACCAGCTATGCCGATATCACCAGCTACAAGAACACGGCGCGCGAGCTGCGCAATCTGGCCGATACGCTGGAAAAGCGCATTGCCGACCGCACCCGGGACCTGGCTCAGGCCAAGCAGGAGGCCGAGCGCGCCAACCGCTACAAGACCCGCTTTGTCGCCTCGGCCGTGCATGACCTGCTGCAGCCGCTGAATGCGGCGCGCATTTTCACCAGCCTGCTGCCCACCTATCTGCACGATGAGGCCGGCCGCCAACTGGCCCAGCGGGTGGACAAGGCACTGGCCTCTCAGGACGCCATCCTCACCAGCCTGCTCGACATCTCGCGCATGGAATCGGGCCAGCTCGAAGTCCGCGTACGTGACTTCGCGCTCAGCTCCTTGCTGGAAGTGGTCCACAACAATTTTGCGCTGCAGGCCGAGAACGAAGGCCTGAGCCTGCACTGCATGCCCAGCCGGCTGATCGTGCGCAGCGACGAAGCCCTGCTGCGTCGCATACTGCAGAACTTTGTCTCCAACGCCATCCGCTACACGCGCAAGGGCCGTATCGTCGTGGGCTGTCGCCGCCAGGGTGACCAGGTGCGCATCGAGGTGCATGACCAGGGTCCTGGCATCCCCCAAAGCCTGCAAAAGGAAATCTTCGAAGAGTTCCGCCGCCTCGACGAAGGCCATGCCGACGACCGCGGCACCGGCCTGGGCCTGGCCATCGTGGAACGCCTGGGCAGATTGCTGGACCATGAGATCGGCCTGCGCTCCACCCTGGGCAAGGGCAGCGTCTTCTGGGTCAAGGTTCCACTGGGCCAGGCCGCTGCATTGACACCGGTATCGCAGCAGCCTTCTCCCAGCGCCCGCGTGGACAGTCCGCTGCAGGGTGGCACAGTCTGGTATGTGGAGGACGATCCCGCCACCCGCGACGCCACCTGCGCCCTGCTCGAGCGCTGGGGCTGCGATGTGCCGCTGGCCGCCAACGCCCCCGAAGCCCTGGCCTATGCTGCGCCCGGCAATGCCCCGCAACTGGTGCTGCTCGATGTGCATCTGGGCCAGCTCTACGGCCCCGATATCTATGCCCAGCTCTGCGAGCGCTGGGGGCAGCAGCCTCCGGTCATCCTGCTGACCGCTGAAGGCGATAGCACCCTGCGCCGCCAGGCTGCTGAACGCGGCTGGGGCTTTCTGGCCAAGCCGGTCAGGCCGCCGGCGCTGCGGGCGCTGATGAGCCAGACCTTTTTGCGCGGACGAGAAGGCGGGAGCGCCTGAAAGCCAAAGTCACTTCCAGCTGCAGCGCCTTCAGTGCATTGCGCTACAGCTATGAATTCAGGAGTAAAAGCGGTCTGCACGCCATGACTGTACAAGCCGAGTGGCGGATTCTTCGATATGCTGCATCAGCCTCTGCGGCTTTCAGGCACGCGGGCCGTTCAACCCTGACAGAGACAGCATGCACCATCATCCCGTTGAATCCGCCGTTCCGCCCGGCAGCCGCATCGCACAGCGATTGGCCGGGGCCAGCTTTCACGACTCCTGGAGCATCGTCTCGGACGCCACAAGTCTGTCTGCACTGGAGCACTTCATTCTTGCCGCGCGCAAAACGCCGCGCTGGATTGAAATCTGCATGCGTGCGCGCAATCTGGTCGGCGGTCTGGTGGGGCTCAAGAACCTGGGCACCTTGTCGGCCCTGAAGCCCGGAAAACCAGCAGCCAGCTACGGCCCCGGCGATAGGGTCGGCATCTTCACGGTGTTCGAAAACACCTTTGATGAAGCCCTGATCGGCGACGACGACAAGCATCTGAAGGTCGTGCTCAGCATTCACCGCAAAAGCGACATCAGCTCCCTGGACGCCGTCATCACCGTCACCACCGTCGTGCATGTCAAGAACGCACTGGGCCGTCTCTACATGCTGCCCGTCAAACCCATGCACAGGCTGATCGCTCCTGCCGTTCTGTCCTCCCTGGGAGGACGAACCCATGCTGCATGAGGAGACACACCTCTGCATGCCTGCTCTTCCCTAGACGCTTGCAGAAGACATGCGCGACTATGACAGCCTGGCTCATCGACACAGCAGCAAAGACATGTGCGTGGAAAAGCCCATGTCACTCATTGCCAATCTGATCGGCTTTGCGCCTGCAGAGGAAGACTTGCACTATGCGCTGGGCTTTTATGCCGGAGGCAGCGGCATTGACGACCGCCTAGCTGTGCGCTGCCGGATCGATCTCGCTCATTGGCCCGGTGTGGTCAGCAGGCTGCGTCTGAAATCCGTGCATGAAGTATCGTGCGACGCCGACTGGCAAGAGGATTTCCTCTGGCTGATCGATGCGCAAGATGCCGAAGGCCCGCTCCAAGCCCATTGTCATCGCTTCATCAATGCGGCGAGACAGGTTTTTCAGGACGAGGTCGATCATTGCTGGGAGATCTTTTTCTCCCACGGCAGCGATATCAACGCATGGTGTGCGGTCTGGCGTAGCCAGGAGCATCTGAACTATCTAAGCTTCGATCAAGGCTGACATCCCGATGGCAGCCCGTCTCAACACAGGGGGTCGCCAGATGCTGAAATCCTATCGTGCCAGCTGCCATTGCAGCCGGGTTCAGGTTGAAGTCGGCCTGGACCTGAGCCAGCCCAGCTATCGCTGCAACTGCTCCATCTGCAGGCGCAGCCGGTTCTGGCCCGCCATCGCCAGCCCCGAAAATTTCCGCCTTATTACGGGTGAGAAGGAACTCACCCTCTATGTGTTTGGCTCGCAAAAGAACCAGCATTTCTTCTGCAGGCGCTGCGGCATCCGCGTCTTTGGTGTGGGCCACGACACACCGATAGGCCAGATGTACGGCATCAATATCGGTTGCCTGGAAGAGCTGTCGGAAGAGGAGCTTTCGCGAATTCCCGTCACGTATGTCGATGGCATGCACGATCGCTGGGATGCAACGCCGGAGTTTTTCGCGCACTTGTAGCCATCGAACTGCGACGACAGTTTGCAGCGGCAAGCTGCACAGAAACGAGGTCAGAAAGGCCTCAATCCATGGCCAACAAAGCGCAGCAAGCTATCAAGACAGATGACTCTTGAGGCACCAGGGCAATCAAACCTCGTGATCGTTTTCCAGGCTCTTGACCAGCACTGCCGCCTGGGTGCGTGAATAGCATTCGAGCTTCTTGAGAATCGCCGTCACATGGACCTTGACGGTGTTCTCGGCCAGGCCCAGTTCGTGCGCGATCTGCTTGTTGAGCAGCCCGTCGGCAATGCACAGCAGCACGCGAAACTGCTGGGGCGTGAGCTGGGCCAGACGAGCAGCCAGGGCCGCATCGGCCTCCGAGCGCTCGGCCACCATGGAGGGAAAGCTGATATCCCCGCTCAGCACATCGTCAATGGCGGCACTCATATCGTCTGCAGCCGCAGACTTGGAGATAAAGCCTGCCGCCCCGAACTGCTGGGCGCGACGGATGATGCGAGGGTCGTCATTGGACGAGATGATGATCACCGGAACCTGCGCATATTCGCCGCGCAGATGCAGCAGGGACGAGAAGCCGCGCGCGCCGGGCATGGCCAGGTCCAGCAGCACCAGCTCGATTTCAGGATTCTCCTGCATCGCTGCGCCCAAGGTCTGGGCGCTGGCCGCCTCCACAATGCGAAATTGCGGAAAGCGGTCGTGCAGCACCTGGATCAACGCTGCGCGAAACAGCGGGTGATCGTCGGCAACGAGAAGAGTGGGCTCGGACATGGCCCGGAGTCTGCCACGGCTGGCACGGCGCTGCATCTGCAAAAACGCATATCCCGCAGCGCCCGGGCCTGTCCGTCACCCAGGCTGCGGCCCACTGAGTCCGGCTCTCAATCGAGCTTGATGTTGTTGGCCGTGATCACACGCCCCCATTTGCTGCGTTCGTTGCTGACGAATTTCTCCATCTGCTCGGAGCTGCCGGGCATGGGCTCGACCCCCATGGCTGCCAGACGGGCCTTGGTGCGCGTGTCGGCCAGCGCAAACTGCAGCGACTGGCTGAACTTCTTGACCACCTCGGCCGAGCTGCCCTTGGGCACGACGATGCCCTGCCAGGCATAGCCTTCGAAGCCCTTGAGGCCTTGCTCCTGCAAGGTGGCGACCTTGGGCAGCACATCGATGCGGGCCGGGCTGGCCACGCCTATGGCCTTGAGCTTTTTCTCGCCGAGGAAGGGAATAATGGTGGCGCTATCGGCCCACATGGCAGGTATCTGGCCGCCGATCACATCCTGCACTGCGGGCGCAGCACCGCGATAAGGAACATGGGTCATATTGCCCAGACCGGCTTCTTCGCGGAACAGCTCGCCAACCAGATGATGAGGGCTGCCCAGGCCGGCCGAGCCCCAGCTCACGCCGGTCTTCTGCTGCTTGGCCCAGGCGACAAACTCGCTCAGATTGCTGACCGGCACGTCGTTGTTGACCACCAGCAGCATGGGAAAGCGCACCAGCATGCCCACGGGCTTGAAGTCCTTTTCGGCGTTGTAGTTGAGCTTGCGGAACAGAAACGGATTGGCAGCCAGCGTGGCGAAGTCGGCCGTGAACATCAGGTTGCCGTAGTCATGCGAGCGCGCGCTGTACTCGGCCGCGATATTGGTTCCCGCACCGGGCTTGTTGTTGATGACGATGGGGCGCTCCAGATTGCGGCCCATGGCTTCGGCAATCACGCGGGCCACCACGTCGGAGCCCCCGCCTGCGGCGTAGCCTATGACCCATTCCAGGGGCTTTTCCTGCGCCATGGCGGCCGGCCCTGCAGCCCATGCCAGCGTCGAGCAGGCCAGTGCGGCCAGAAACTGTTTACGTTGCATCATCCTTGTCTCCTTGATTCATGGCCCCTTGGATAGATTTTGGTGACGGGGCCTTTAGGGGATGGCGCAGCTGCCGCCAGGCCGGCGGCTTGCTGCATCTCAAGCGGCAGCGTGTACCGGGGCAACCGGTGTCACGGCACCGCGCTCGGCCGGGTCCGCACCGGCAGGAGCGAATCCTGCGCTGGCGCGGGCCAGTTCGAGCGCATGCAGCAAGGTCTCTTGATGGCCGATGTGATTGGCCAGCAGCAGCACCAGGCGGGCATTGAGGGCGTGGCTTTGCGCGGTTTCCAGGCCCTGATGCGTGGCGATCAGGGCTTCATAGAAATCGTCGCAGGCCTGCAGATTCGGGTGAGTGGACAGCAGCATGGCAGTCTCCTAAAAAAGGGGAGGAATCCTCAGAGGGTGTTGCACTCCACCAGGGACAGCAAGCAAGGGCCTGGGCCGACCGCACCGCAACGAGGCTGTCGTCGGTTGCCCGCATGCACCCTCCCGCGTAGCAAGAGAGGACGCCTCAGGGGGAGCCTTCATTTCAACCGCCGGCGCGCTGCAGCGCGGCACGCACGGCAGCCTCGTCGGGACGGCGCCAGCGCGCGCAGACATGCTGATCGGGGCGCAGCAGGTAACTGGTGCCGGGGCGCGCATCCAGGCGCTGCGCGGCCAGACCCTGGGCATCCAGCAGATCGGCTTGCGTGGCCCCAGCATCGCCCTCGGCGGCAATGGAGAGATTGAGCACACCGGTCAGCTCGCGCGCCCAAGCCGGCGTGGGGCCGAAATGCAGCAGCGTGAAGTCCGGGCCCAGGGCGCGCAGCAGCCAGGTGGTCTGGCTGTTGCCGGGACGGCGCATGGGCGCATCGCTGAGCACGGCGCCGGGCAGTTGCGAGCCTGCGAAGACCTCGCTGTCCGGCGTGTTGAGCGAGGAATGATGCAGCGTGGCCGGCACCGACAGACGACCGCTGTTGACGATGCGACGCGCAAACTCATGCTCGCGCGCCAGCTCCAGCGCCGCATCGCGAAACAGGCGACTGATCTCGCTCTTGGGCGTGATGAAGTCGGTGGCGCGCGTGGAGTTGCGGATATTCTCGTCGGCCGCGTATTCGCGCTCGGCGCCGTAGCTCGCGATCAGCGCAGCATCGGCCTGACCGCGCAGCACGCGGTCGAGCTTCCAGGCCAGGTTCTCGGCATCCTGCACGCCGCTGTTGGCGCCGCGTGCGCCGAAGGGAGAGACGCCATGCGCGCTGTCGCCCGCGAAGACCACGCGGCCGTGGACGAAGCGGTCCATGCGCAGGCAGGCAAAGGTGTAGACGCTGGCCCATTCGAGCTCGAAGTGCGCGTCCTTGCCCAGCAATGCGCGGATGCGCGGCAGGATGTTTTCGGGCTTTTTCTCCTCCTCGGGATCGGCCTCCCAGCCCAGCTGGAAGTCGATGCGCCAGACATCGTCGGGCTGGCGGTGCAGCAGCACGCTCTGGCCCGGATGGAACGGCGGATCGAACCAGAACCAGCGCTCGGTCGGGAAGTCCGCATGCATCTTCACATCGGCAATCAGAAAGCGGTCGCGGAAGATGCGGCCGTGGCTTTCCTGGCCCAGCAGGCCGCGCAAAGGCGAGCGCGATCCGTCGCAGGCCAGCACCCACTGGGCATCGATCCGGTACTCGCCCTCGGGCGTTTCCACTGTCAGTTCCGCCCCATCCTCGCGCGGCGCCAGCGCCGTGACCTTGTTGTGCCAGCGCAGATCGATCAGCGGCAGCTGCAGGGCGCGCTCGACCAGATAGGCTTCGGCGTAGTACTGCTGCAGATTGATGAAGGCCGGGCGCTCGTGGCCGGCTTCGGGCAGCAGGTCGAACTGGTAGAGCGACTGATCCCTGGCAAACACCTTGCCCAGATTCCAGGACACGCCCTTGTCCACCATGGGCTGGCCCACGCCCAGGCGGTCCCAGATCTCCAGCGTGCGCTTGGAAAAGCAGATGGCGCGCGAGCCCGTGGACAGCTTGCAGTCGTTGTCGAGCACCACCACCGGCTGGCCGCGCTGGGCCAGATCGATGGCCAGCGACAGGCCCACGGGCCCGGCGCCGACCACCACCACGGGGTGGCGAGCCGGCGCATCGGCATCCTGGTCCGCATGACGCCGATAAGGAATCTGGATGGACTGGATGTCGGCGGCGCTGCCGCGCAGGGCGTCAAGAGAAATGGCGGTGGTGGACATGGCGTTCATCGGTGCGCAAACCTTGAAAAGCGTGGATCTGTTTCTTGGGGCAAAAGCCGCCCCTCCGGCTCTTTGCGACCGGATTCAAACTCTGTTTTTTTTGATAGCTGCTACCGCTCTCCAGGCATTGAATTCAATGTTTTTTCTATTTGAATTCATTACAAATCAAGCACAAGCAGCTCCTGTTTTAGATAGCTTCGCCGTAGACCGCCGCGCCTGCGCAAGAGACTGCCAGCCGGGCGGCCCAGGAGGCGATCAGCCTTCCAGCGCCAGCCACATCTCGCGGTCGCGCTCGGCAGTCCAGATGCGCGGGTCGGCGTGGCCCGATGCCTCGTCATAGGCACGCGTCACGTCGAACGGCATGCAGTGGTTGAAGATCACCCAATGGCCGTATTTGGGCTGCAGCTTGGCAAAGGCTGCCTCGTAGACCTTGCGCAGGTCCTGGCGCGCATCGGCGCCGGCCTTGACCTCGGCCCACAGGTCGCTGATGAAGTTGCGCGTGCCCGCCAGGCCGGCCTGCACTTCGGCGGCGTTCTGCAGCGCCGCACCGCGGCCGGGCACCAGCTTTTCGGGCTTGAGGGCGGCAATCGCATCCAGCGTCTGCGGCCAGTCCTGGAAGTAGGCGTCGCCGGCATAGGGCGTGGCATCGAACTCGACCAGATCGCCGCTGAACAGCACCTTGTCCTGTGGCAGCCAGACCACGGTATCGCCCTTGGTGTGGCCACGGCCCAGCTGCAGGATCTGCACCTCGAGCTTGCCCAGCCACAGCGTCATCTTGCCGGTGAAGGTCATGGTCGGCCAGGTCATGCCCTCGGGCACGCTCTCGACGTTCTGGAACAGGCGCGGAAAGCGGCCGATCTCGCTGGCCTTGTCCTGCTCGCCACGCTCGACGATGAGGTCGTAGGTGTCCTGGCTGGCAATGATGTGCTCGGCGCCATAGGCCGAGGCACCCAGCACGCGCACCGCGTGGTAATGCGACAGCGTGACGTATTTGATGGGCTTGTCCGTGACCTCGCGGATGCGGCGGATCACGTCCTCGGCCATGACGGGCGTGGCCTGGGTGTCGATGACCATCACGGCGTCGTCGCCAATGATGATGCCGGTGTTGGGGTCGCCCTCGGCCGTGTAGGCATAAGCATGTTCGGAGAGCTTGTCGAAGCTCACCTTCTTGACTTCAAGGTCGGCGGCGGAGGCAAAGGTCTTGGTGCTCATCGTTGCAATCTCTTTGTTTTAAACAAATGCATTCAGCTTTATCGAATTTCTGAATGCTAGATATAAATTCAACATTGCACAATCGATTTGTCATAGTGAAAAACCCTTGAGACTTTCCAGCCGCTTTTCCACCGTCACAATGCCGTCATGCCTCATGCCAACTCTTCTTCGACCGACGCCCGTTTGATGCTTGAATCCAGTGACGACGAACCCGCGCGCGCACCGCGCGGCATACAGAGCGTGGAAGTCGGCGGCCAGTTGCTCAAGGTGCTGGCGCGCACGGGCCGGCGCATGGCGCTCAAGGATCTGGCACGCGAGGCGGAGATGACGGCAGCCAAGGCCCATCCTTATCTGGTGAGTTTTTGCAAGCTGGGCCTGATGGAGCAGGATCGCGTCAGCGGCCATTACGGCCTGGGGCCGCTGGCCATTCAGATGGGACTCATCAGCCTGCAGCAGGCAGATCCCGTGCGCATGGCGATTGCCGAGCTGCCCGCCCTGGCGCAAGAGGTGGGCTACACCGTGTCGGTTTCCATGTGGAGCGGCCAGGGGCCGACCATCATCCGCGTCGAGGAAGGCCCGACCCATGTCTATGTGGCCATGCGCCACGGCACGCCGGCCTCCTTGCGCCATACCGCCACGGGCAAGATTTTTGCGGCTTTCGGCGACCCGGCCCGTATCGCACCGCTGCTGCAGGCCGAAGGCCACAGCCTGGACGAACCGACGTTTGCCAAGGAGCTGGACGCCATTCGCCGCAACCACCTGAGCGTGGTCGAGAACCAGTTGCTGTCGGGCGTAAGCGCGCTGGCGGTGCCGGTGTTCGACGGCTTCGGCCAATTGGTGCTGGCGATTGCCGCCATCGGCCCTTCGGTCACGCTGACGCTGGACCCCGCTGGTCTGCCGGCCCAGAAACTGCAGGCCCAGGCCCGTCAGCTATCCCTGCGCCTCGGAGCCCCGGCTGTGCTGACCGGGGCCTGAGACCTAGGCCCGGTAGCCCAGCGAAGCACTGATACTGCGCGCCTCTTCGCGTACAGCCTGGGCAATGCGGCCCTGCGGATCGGGGTCGAAGCCGCCGCTGGCCCCGAGCGCGCATAGCACGGCCACCACATGACCGTTGTAGTCGAGCAAGGGCGCCGCAACGGCGCTGATGCCGGGCAGATTCAGGTCCCGGATCGCCGCACAGCCGGCTGCGCGAATCTCGCTGCGCAGCTGCTCCAGAGGCTTGCTCGCATGCAGCAGACGGCGATGCTCGGGGCTGGCTGCCTCCAGCTCGCGCGCCAGCAGCGCCTCGACCTCGGGCTGCGGCTCCATGAAGGCAAAGAATGCCCGCCCCGTGGCCGACCACAGCATGGACATGACCGAACCCACACGCACATTGACGGTAATGGGCAGGCTGGGCTCTTCAAAGCGCACGATGGTGGGGCCCATATTGCCCATGACCGCGACAAAACTCGTGACCTGCAGGGACTCGCGCAGATGCTGCAGGGCCGGCTCGGACATGCGCACAGGATCGTTCTGGCGCATCGCAGCCAGGCCGATATGGATGGCCTCGCGTCCGAGCGCGTACTGGGTGCCGCCACGATCCTGCTCCACCAGGCCCTCGGCCATGAGGCTGGCCAGATAGCGATGCACCTTGGCCGGGCTTTCATCGACGGCAGCTCCGATGGCCGTGAGGCTGGCACGACCGCCCAGCCCGGCCAGTGCCTTGAGCACGGCCAGACAGGTCTCCGCTGCCTGCACACGCTGGCGACGTTGATCCGGCTCTTGCCGGGCATTCTGCGACGCCACTCTTGCTGCGGGGCTGGCTGCTTGCCGCTTCGCCATCGCCAAAGTCTTCTTCTCGATTTTCATAGCTGGTTGCGCCTGTCTCATAAGCCGTTGAAGACATTTTCACGCATGTCTCGTGCTGGCTCTCGGGTAATCCCTTGAAGCATATTTACGCAATGCGTATAAAAATTACGCAAAACAATTTCCGTATTAAAGCGGAATCGCAGGCGGAGTGAAGCTTGGTTAACCCGCAGGCAAACAACACCACAGCCCAGGAGACACCCTCAATGAAAAAACGCCTCTTCACCGCCTCGGTTCTGGCCACCAGCATGCTCTGGCTGGCCGCAGCCCCAGGCACCGCCGCGGCCCAGGACAAGTACCCGAGCAAGAGCGTGCGCTGGATTGTTCCCTATGCCGCAGGCGGCGGCTCGGACTTCCTGGCCCGCACCATAGGCCAGGCCTGGGGCGCCCAGGCCCATCAACCCATCGTCGTGGACAACCGCCCGGGCGGCAACACGGCCATCGGCGCCTCGGAGACCGCGCGCGCACCGGCTGACGGCTATACCGTGCTGTCGGCCGACAACGGCACGCTGATCTTCAACCCGGTGCTCTACAAGAGCCTGAGCTACAACCCCGGCAAGGATCTGACGCCCGTCACGCTCATGGGCCGCTTTCCCATGATTCTGGTGGCCGGCCCCGCCGAGAAGGCCAAGACCGCCAAGGAGTTCATTGCCGCCGCCAAGGCCAGCGCCGAGGGCGTGAACTACGGCTCCGCCGGTGCGGGCAGCCCCCATCACCTGGCCATGGAGCTGCTGAAGTCCGAGGCCGGCCTCAAGCTCGCCCATGCGCCCTACCGCGGTGCGGCTCCGGCGCTGGCCGATGTGGCAGGCGGTCAGATTCCCGTGATGATGGTGGACCTGGCCGCCGGCGCCGGCTTCATCAAGGGCGGCAAGGTGCGCCCCCTGGCCGTGGCCAATGCCACGCGCCTGCCCCAGCTGCCCGATGTGCCCACCTTCGGCGAACTGGGCCTGCCCGGCGTGCAGGCTGCGGCCCTGGTCGGCATGGTGGCCCCGGCCAAGACACCGGCCAATGTCATCACGGCGCTGAACAAGCAGGTGGTCGCCGCCATCAACGAGCCTGCCGTCAAGCAAAAGCTCATCGACTTTGGCGTGGAGCCGGTGGGCAACACGCCCGAGCAGTTCCAGACACTGATCCACAGCGAAAGCGCACGCTGGCAAAAGCTGATCAAGGATCTGAACATCACGCTGGACTGATTGCCCCGCTGATCCATGCCGCAGAGGCTGGCGGCAGGCCGCCTCTGCGCTCTCGTCCGATGGCTTATGCCATCTCCTGCCTCTTTGCGTTTGCGAGCGAGCCATGACCGTTTCCACCCCCAGCCGTTGCCCCATCGATCACAGCCAGTTCGGCAAGCCCACCGGCCAGAGCGGCCCTACGGGCTGCCCCATCAGCCACGGGGCCGCCGGCTTCGATCCCTTTGCCGACGGCTACCAGCAGGACCCGCCCGAGTATGTGCGCTGGGCACGCGAACAGGAGCCCGTGTTCTACAGCCCGCAGCTGGGCTACTGGGTGGTCACGCGCTTCGACGACATCAAGGCCATCTTCCGCGACAACCTGACCTTCAGTCCCTCGATCGCGCTGGAGAAGATCACGCCCACAGGCGATGAGGCCAATGCCGTGCTCGCCAGCTACGGCTTTGCGCTGAACCGCACTCTGGTCAACGAGGACGAGCCCGCCCACATGCCGCGCCGCCGCGCGCTGATGCAGCCCTTCACGCCCGAAGAGCTCAAGCACCACGAGCCCATGGTGCGCCGGCTGGCCCGCGAATATGTGGACCGCTTCATCGACGACGGCCGCGCCGATCTCGTCGACCAAATGTTGTGGGAAGTGCCGCTGACGGTGGCCATGCATTTCCTGGGCGTGCCCGCAGACGATATGGACACGCTGCGCCAGTACAGCATTGCCCACACCGTCAACACCTGGGGGCGCCCCCGGGCCGAGGAGCAGGTGGCCGTGGCCCATGCCGTGGGCAATTTCTGGCAACACGCGGGCCGGATTCTCGACAAGATGCGCGCCAACCCCGATGCCGAAGGCTGGATGCAATACGGCATTCGCAAGCAGAAGGAACTGCCCGATGTCGTCACCGACTCCTATCTGCACTCCATGATGATGGCCGGCCTCGTCGCCGCCCACGAGACCACGGCCAACGCCACGGCCAATGCCGTCAAGCTGCTGCTGCAGCACCCCAAGGTCTGGCAGGAGATCTGCGCCGATCCCTCGCTGATCCCCAATGCCGTGGAGGAATGCCTGCGCCACAACGGCTCGGTAGCCGCCTGGCGGCGCCTGGCCACCAAGGATGTGGTGGTCGGCGGCCAGGCCATTCCGGCCGGCAGCAAGCTGCTCATCGTCACCTCTTCGGCCAACCACGACGAGCAGCATTTTGTCGATGCCGACCTGTTCGACATCCACCGCGACAATGCCAGCGATCACCTGACCTTCGGCTACGGCTCCCACCAGTGCATGGGCAAGAATCTGGCCCGCATGGAAATGCAGATCTTCCTTGAAGAGTTCACGCGCCGCCTGCCCCATATGCAGCTGGCAGAGCAACGCTTCACCTATGTGCCCAACACCTCGTTCCGCGGCCCCGAACATCTGTGGGTTCAATGGGATGTGAGCCGCAACCCCGAGCGCGCCAACCCCGCCGTGCTGGCCGAGCAACAGCCGGTGCGCATCGGCGAATCCTCGCAAGGCGGCGTCAGCCGCAGCATGCTGGTGGACAGCACCGAGCTGATTGCGCAGGACGTGCTGCGCGTGCGCCTCAAGGCGCCCGACGGACGCGAGCTGCCACGCTGGACCCCGGGCTCGCATATCGACCTGCACTGCGGCGACACCGGCATCTCGCGCCAGTACTCGCTATGCGGTGATCCTCAGCAAGCCGATACCTACGAGATCGCCGTGCTGCGCGAGGAGCACAGCCGTGGCGGTTCGGCCTGGATACATGGGGCACTGCAGGCCGGCATGAAGGTGCAGATGCGCGGCCCGCGCAACCACTTCAGGCTCGACGAAGGCGCGCAGCAGCTGATTCTCGTCGCAGGCGGCATAGGTATCACGCCGGTTGCGGCCATGGCGGCTCGCGCCCAGGCTTTGGGCATCCCCTATGAAATCCACTACAGCTGCAGCCAGCGCGAGCGCATGGCGCTCCTGGATGCATTGCAGGCAATGCATGGCGAGCGTCTGAAGATCTATGTGGGCGCGGAAGGCCGGCGAGCCGATTACGCGGCACTGCTGGCCGAGGTCAGGCCCGGCGCACAGATCTATGCCTGCGGTCCGCAGCGCATGCTCGACGGGCTGGCCCAGGCCAGTCGCCACTGGCCCGAGGACAGTCTGCGCGTGGAGCATTTCTCCAGCACCCTGGGAGCGCTGGACCCGGACAAGGAGCACGGCTTTGAAGTCGAGCTGCGCGAATCCGGCATCACGCTGCAGGTGCGCAACGATGAAACCCTGCTCGATGCGCTGCGCAGTGCCAATATCGATATCGAGTGCGACTGCCGCGAAGGCCTGTGCGGCTCCTGCGAGGTGCCGGTGCTCGAAGGCGATATCGATCATCGCGACATGGTGCTGACCCGTGCCGAGCGCACGGCCTGCACCAAGATGATGAGCTGCTGCTCGCGCGCCAGGACGCAGGAGTCCAGAATCGTTCTGGCGCTGTAGCGTCTCCGGCGGGCTGCCCCAGGCGGGTAGGCGGGCAGCCCCAGGCGAGCTGCTGCAGCCAGGCCATGCATGGCTTCTGCCTAGAATCACTGCCCATATGGGCCTGTTGCAAATACTGCTGATTCTTGTGTGGGCGCCGACTGCAGCGCTCATCGCCTTCATGGCCACCACCTGGCTGAGCCATGGCGCGCAAGCCATCTGGAGCGCCATGACTGGCACTCGCGCTGACGAGCGTTCGACCTGGCCGCTGGTGCTGGGCGGCGTCGCGGCCCTGGCGGGCATGGTGGGGGCAGTCATCACTTTTCCGAATCAGGCCGTCATGCGCCATGCGTTCGACAAGCTGCTGGGCTATGGCTCGACACGCGTAGAGATCACACTGCGCCAGGACGATGCCGCCACACGCCAGGACCTGCTGGAGACGCTGCGCCCCTTCATGGAAATGGGCGGACGCGAGATCCGCTACCGCGTCTCCACGCGCCACGGCAGCTATACCGAGACCGACGAAGTGCCCAGCTACTACCGCTTTGCGGACGGGCGCCTGGAGATCGCCACAGGCGGTGTGGTCGGCAACGACAGACTGTCCGTGATGCAGCCCGGCTTCAAGGCACTGGCGCAATTTCCCACGGTCGACTCCATCGACGCCAGCGTGGCGGCCACCGTAAACCTGGACAAGGCACGGATAGCCGTGGAGATGCTGCCGCGCACGGCCATGCTGGTCCACCGCGACGCAGCCAAGGACTGGTCAAGCGTGCTGCGTCCCGCCGCCCCGGCCCGTTGCCATCTGGAGGTGCAGGCGCTGTTCTCCACGGATGCCTTCAGGCTGCTCATGTTCGCGGGCCGGGCCTCGGGCGAGGTCGAGATCCACACCGGCCCCGATACCGCCCTGCGCGACACGCAGTACCAACTGGTCGGCATGGGCTTGGTGCCAGGCAGCAACGGACGCAGCGTCAAGGAGCTGGAAACCGATGCCACCC
Source organism: Comamonas sp. NyZ500 (assembly GCF_016772095.1). Taxonomy (NCBI): domain Bacteria; kingdom Pseudomonadati; phylum Pseudomonadota; class Betaproteobacteria; order Burkholderiales; family Comamonadaceae; genus Comamonas; species Comamonas sp. NyZ500. The sequence continues at coordinate 410,411 of NZ_JAEIJE010000003.1, forward strand.
GCATCTATGGCGTGCTGAGGCTGTTGCCGCCGGGCCTGAATCCCGATGTGATGGACTGCGATACCGCCCTGGGACGCATGAGCGACCCGGCCCTGGTGGCAGCCGCCATGCTGTCCACATTTCCCGGCCTGGAAGGACGCGTGAATGACATAGAGATCACGCCTTCAGCCTCCTTCTCGCCCTGGCACAACCGGGACTGGACGGCCGTGCCGCCCGGTACGCTCGCGCAAGGCGGAACGCGAGCCGAGGCCGGCACGCGCAGTTGCTCGCAGGAGCAATACCGCTACACACGCGCCAGCCTGGCCATGATCGAGGAGCGCTGCATGGAACGCGACCCGCAAGCCGCCAGTAGCGCCAATGCCGGCTGTGCGCGCTTGCGCGAGCGACTGGACTGGAGCCGGTCCGAGCTGGCCCGGTGCACCGGCCGATCGGCGCCTTGAAACCCGGGCCTGCCACAGCGCCAAAACTATTAGGGATGCCGGGCTACAGCAGCCGCAGACCGGCCGCTCACTGGCTCACATGGACCAGATTCTCGGCGTGCCACCTTGCAGCCCCCAGAGTTCTTTTCTCCAGAAACTCCACACGGTTTTCCACAGCATCATCACAGGCTCAACCACAGGTGATGCACTGCGCAGAATCAGCATGTTTTCATTGGGAGCCGTCACTCCGCTCAACACTGCCGGGGCAGCCTCCTCAAGCAGCCCCTGCGTGCCTTCCAGCAAGGCTTCGCGCTGATGGCGCGCCATGGCTGAGCCGCTGGCAAAGATCAGACTGCCCAGACAGCGATGCCCGGCCAGCCCCAGATCGCCGTTGAGCAGCAGCTCATCCTGCGCGTTGACCACGCCGCGCTCCAGGAAACGGCCCGGCCATTCGATGTGCTGCTCAAACCTGCCGGACTCATAGGGCTGGGCGGCCAGCGGCAGGCCCAGTGCCGTCACATCCCAGGTCAGCAGCTGCGCGTCTTCGGCAAGCGCGAACTCCAGGTGGTTGACGGCATCGCAGGCGTTGTAAGCGATCGCCTCCAGCGGCAGCCACTCCAGCCTCGCGCCGGGGTCCAGACGCAGCCGGGTACGCTGCATGGCCTGCTTCCCGTTGCTTTTGTAAAAACGCGTGGCACCAGGCGTGGTGACCAGCGCATGCGCACCTTCTGCAACATGGACATCAATGTCCAGCACATCGCCGCCCACCAGCCCGCCGGGCGGGTGCACCAGCACGTTGTGGCAGATGGCTGGCCCCTCGGGATACAGACTTTTGAGGATGCGCAGCGGACCATCGTGCGTGAAATGCACCGAGGTCTTGCCGCCCTGCAGGGAATAGTTCAGCGCCAGTTGCGCATGCCAGGTCATTTTCGTTCTTGCCTCTTCAAGCAGGCCTGCCGCTCAGGCCCGGGTAGCTCAGCTCTTTTGCTTACTAACTCATGAAAATTCATTCGTTGTTGCAAGGCTGGCACGCTTCTACAGTCTTCAGCACGCCAGCCCGCAAAGCGCATGGCGATTGATTTCAGGAGCATTCATGTCGGCCAGTACCGTAACGCATTCCCACCTGCATCGCACTCTGGCCCCATGGCTGACATCGATGGCGGTGCTGTGCTGCACGCTGGCAACTGGCCCTGCTGCCGCGCAATCCGGCGGCGCAGCGGCACAGGCCTGGAAGCCCAGCAAGTCCACGGAATTCATTGTCCCCAGCGGGGCCGGCGCGGCGCTGGATCAGGCGGCCCGCAAGCTCACCGAGCTGCTGGCACGCGATGGCCATGCACCGCAGTTCGTGGTCAGCAACAAGTCCGGCGCGCATGCGATCGCCGCGCTGGAAAGCCTGCACCGCCACCCTGGCGACGCCCATACACTGATGACGCTGAGCACCAGCTACGGCAACAGCCTGGCGCAGAATGCCCTGCCCGCCAACCTGCAGAAAGGCACGCCGCTGGTGACCTTGCTGCGCGAGTTCACCACGGTGGTCGTGCGTGCGGATTCGCCGCTGCGCAATGCCCAGGACCTGATCGCCCAGCTGCGCAAGGACCCCGAGAAATACTCCATCGGCATTGCCACCACGCTGGGCAATCACATCCATCTGGGCGTGGCCCAGCCCTTGCAGCAGGGCGGCGTGAATATCCAGAAGCTGCGCATCGTTCCCTACAAGTCCTCCGCCGAATCCATGGTGGCGCTGGCCGGCGGCCATCTCGATGTGGTTTCGGCCACCACGCCGAACCTGCTGCCCTACCTGCAGTCGGGCCGCGTGCGCGTGCTGGCGATTGCCGCCGACAAGCGGCTTGAAGGCGTGTTCGCCCAGTCGCCCACATGGAAGGAGCAGGGCATCGACTATGTCAGCGATTCGTTTCAGGGCGTGATGACGGCCCCCGGTGCCAGCACCGCGCAACAAGCGTATTGGGTCAATGCGCTGCGCAAGGTTTCCGAAACCCGGGAATGGAAGGAGTTTGTGGCGCTCAACCAGTGGGAGCCCATCTTCCTCGGCCCGCAGGACACGGCTCGCGCACTGCATGCCCAGGTCGAACGCAGCCATGCGCTTCTCACCGAGCTCGGCCTGCTGCCGCCCAGCGCCTCCCGTATTGCCCAGGCGCATTGAAGCCCCGCTCTCATCAGGAAAAATCCCATGAACATGCCCCTGCCCCACGCTCCGCTGCAGCATCTGGACGAACGCCTGAGCTCCGCAAGCAACATCACTCCGCATATCCGCATCACGCCGCAGTCGGCGCATATCGGAGCGCTGATCAGCGGCGTCAATCTGAAGCAGGCCTTGAGTGCCGCCGAAGTGCACACCATCCGCTCGGCATTGCTGCGCTGGAAGGTGATCTTCTTTCGCGACCAGCACCTCAGCCACGAGCAGCAGATCGCCTTTTCGCGCCAGTTTGGCGAGCTGACGCCCGGCCACCCCGTCTTCGGTCATGTCGAAGGCTTTCCCGAGCTGTATTCGATTGCCAAGCACCGCAAGGCCAACCGCCACAGCGGCCAGGCCGAACAGCGCCCCTGGACCGGCTGGCATGCCGACGTGACGGCAGCCCACAACCCGCCTGCCGCATCGATTCTGCGCGGTGTGACGATTCCGCCCTATGGCGGCGACACGCAATGGACCAATCTGGCAGCTGCCTACGAAGCGCTCTCCAGACCGCTGCAGGCCTTTTTGCAAGGCCTGCGTGGCGAGCACCGCTTCAGCGCCCCGCAGGGAGCCACGGCATCGCAGGAATATCTGGATCTGGTGCGCGACAACACCCTGATCAGCGAACACCCGCTGGTCACGATCCATCCCGAGACCGGCGAGAAGGTGCTCTACATCAGCCCCGGCTTTCTCAAGTCCATCGTGGAACTCTCCACCCGCGAATCGCGCGTGCTGCTGGAGCTGCTCTGGGAGCATGCCGTCAGCAGCGAGTTCACCGTGCGCTTCAAGTGGGAACCCGGCTCGCTGGCTTTCTGGGACAACCGCTCCACGGCCCATGTGGCACCACAGGATATCTTTGCACTGGAGTTCGATCGCCAGCTCTACCGCACCACGCTGGTGGGCGAAGTCCCTCTGGGCGCGGACGGCCGCGCCAGCACTGCCATACAGGGCAATCCGGTGCTGGCCGCGCACGGCGCAGCGTATTGACGAAATGAGTTGTCCTCCGGGCATGGCCTGAGGCTTTGAGGTGCCGCTTGCGGCACCTTTTTTTCTTCGCCCGATATTCAAATCGCCACCAGCGAGCGCACATTCTTCTGCTGCATCTCGCTGCCCGGGCCCGATGCGATCACCTCGCCGCGCTCCATCACCACATAGTGGTCGGCCAACTCCTCGGCAAAGTCGTAGTACTGCTCGCACAGCAGAATGGCCATGTCTCCGCGATTGGCCAGCATGCGGATCACGCGGCCGATGTCCTTGATGATGCTGGGCTGTATGCCCTCGGTGGGCTCGTCCAGGATCAGGATCTTGGGCTGCGGCGCCAGTGCGCGCGCAATGGCCAGCTGCTGTTGCTGCCCGCCCGAGAGATCGCCGCCACGGCGGTGCAGCATCTGCCCCAGCACGGGGAACAGCTCGTACAGCTCGCCCGGAATCCGGGTGTCTGCCGAGCAATAGGACAGACCCATGCGCAGATTGTCTTCCACCGACAGCCGCGAGAAGATTTCGCGCCCCTGGGGCACATAGCCGATGCCGCTGCGCGCGCGCTCATAGGGCGTCCTGCGCGCGATATCGCGGCCCTGCCATTCAATGCCGCCGCTTCTGATGGGAACCAGCCCCATCAGGCTTTTGAGCAAGGTGGTCTTGCCCACGCCGTTGCGGCCCAGCAGCACCGTGACCTTGCCGATCTCGGCCGTGAAATTCACGTCACGCAGGATGTGCGAGCCGCCGTAGTACTGATGCAGGTTCTGAACTTTAAGCATTTCCGACCTCTAACGCTTACACAGCATGCGCAAGCAGCTATCTAATTTGACTATCTGCGGAGCGCATGGCGTTTGAAACTGGCGCTGCCCAATCAAAGAGACAGCGAGGAAGCGCCGCCGCGCACCGAAGCAGTCGCCCCCCTCCCTTAGCGCGAAGCGCGTAGAGAGAGGGGGAAGGCGCGGGGCCGCCCAGGCGAAGTGCCTCAGGGGGTTACCTCCCAAGGTACACCTCGATCACGCGCTCGTCAGCCTGGACCTCGGCCAGCGTTCCCTCGGCCAGTACCGAGCCATCGCAAAGCACCGTAACCTTCTCGCTGATGGTGTCGATAAAGCTCATGTCGTGCTCCACCACCATCAGCGAATGCTTGCCCTTGAGCGTCAGAAACAGCTCGGCCGTGCGCACCGTTTCCTCGTCGGTCATGCCGGCCACAGGCTCGTCGAGCAGCAGCAGCTTGGGCTCCTGCACCAGCAGCATGCCGATCTCCAGCCACTGCTTCTGTCCGTGACTGAGCAGCCCGGCTTGGCGCGTTACGCTGCCTGCCAGATGAATGGTGTGCAGCACCTCGGCAATCCGGTCCTTTTGCGCGCCGCTGAGCTTGAACAGCATGGAGGAGGCAATGCCCTTATGGGTCTTAAGCGCCAGCTCCAGGTTCTCGAACACGCTGAGCTGCTCGAACACCGTGGGCTTCTGGAATTTGCGGCCGATGCCCATGGCGGCGATCTCGGGCTCCTTGTAGCGCAGCAGATCGATGGTGGAGCCGAAGAACACCGTGCCGCTGTCGGGCCGGGTCTTGCCGGTGATGATGTCCATCATCGTGGTCTTGCCCGCGCCATTGGGACCGATGATGCAGCGCAGCTCGCCGGGCGCGATATCGAGACTCAGACCGTTGATGGCCTTGAAGCCGTCGAAGCTCACATGCACGTCTTCGAGATAGAGGATGCGGCCATGGGTCACATCCACTTCGCCGGCCACCACGGGGCGCGCCAGACTGGCGTTGCGACCGCCGGATTCGGTGCGCAGCGCGGCTTCGCGCTGCTGGTAGGAAGCCAGGCGCTGCTCGCCGTCCTGCATCAGATCGGGGGTCATGCGCGCACTCCTTCGATGGCATCGGCAGAAGCCGGTTCGGCAGCGGTTTTGGCAGCTGCGGCTGCAGTCTGGTTCAACGGCGCCTTGACCTGGGCCTTGCGCTTCTCACGCCACTGGCGAAGCTGCTGCGGCAGGCGAATCAGTCCTCCCGGCATGAACAGCGTCACGACGATGAACAACGCACCCAGCACGTACAGCCAGTATTCGGGGGCGGCCACGGTGAGCCAGCTCTTGCCGCCATTGACGGCAAACGCGCCGATGATGGGGCCGACCAGCGAGGCACGTCCGCCCACGGCCGTCCACACCGCCATTTCGATGGAATTGCCCACGCTCATCTCGCTGGGGTTGATGATGCCCACCTGGGGCACATAGAGCGCACCCGCCAGGCCGCACATCATGGCCGAGATGACCCAGATCGACAGCTTGTAGGGCAGCGGGTTGTAGCCGCAGAACATGGTGCGCGATTCGGCGTCGCGCACGGCCTGCAGCACACGACCGTACTTGCTTCGTATCAGCCAGCGCGAGAACAGAAAGCAGCCCAGCAATGCCAGCCCCGACAGCGCGAACAGCAGCACATGCATGGCTTGCGAGTTGACGGAAAAACCCAGCAGGGTCTTGAAGCCCGTGAAGCCGTTGTTGCCGCCGAAACCGGTCTCGTTGCGGAAGAACAGCAGCATGGCGGCGTAGGTCAGGGCCTGGGTGATGATGGAGAAATACACGCCCTTGATACGCGAGCGAAAAGCAAAGTAGCCGAACAGCCCGCCGATCAGGCCCGGCACCAGAAACACCAGCAGCACGGTGGCGGCAAAGCTGCCCGACAGCGCCCAGTGCCAGGGCAGCTCCTTCCAGTCCAGAAACCCCATGAAGGCGGGCAATGCATCGGGGCCTGCGGCCTCGCGCATCAGGTACATGCCCATCACATAGCCGCCCAGTGCGAAGAACAGACCGTGCCCCAGGCTCAGGATGCCGGTATAGCCCCAGATCAGGTCAATCGCCAGCGCGCAGATGGCATAGCACATGAACTTGCCCAGCAGGCCGAGCATGTAGTCGGACAAGTGCAGTGCACTGTCCTCGGGCACCCACAGATTGAGTGCGGGAGCCACGGCGCAGACCATGGTCAGGGCCAGCAGAAATGCCGTCCAGCCCTTGGCGGATAGCAGCGGCGCGGGCTTGGGCAGTTCGATGGATATGGATTGGGTTGTCATGTCAGTTTTCCCTCATGTCGAGCAAGGCACATGGCCTGCGCAACTGGCGCAGCCCAGGTACGAGACACCGAGCAAGGGCCGCCCCGCAGCGAGGGTGTCGTCCCCTGCCCGCAGCGCGCAGCAATGCGAGAGCGAGGGAAGGCGCGAAGCGACTCAGGGGGTGTTTCATGTTTCCGCACTGCGGCCCTTCAAGGCAAAGATGCCTTGTGGACGCTTTTGAATGAAGACCACGATGAACAGCAGCACGGCGATCTTGGCCAGCACGGCACCGGTCCAGCCTTCCAGCAGCTTGCTGAGCACGCCCAGGCCCAGAGCCGCATAGACGGTGCCCGCCAGCTGCCCCACACCGCCCAGCACCACCACCAGGAAACTGTCCACGATGTAGTTCTGCCCCAGATCCGGGCCTACATTGCCGATCTGGCTCAGGGCGCAGCCGGCCAGCCCGGCAATGCCCGAGCCCAGCGCAAACGCATAGGTGTCGGTGCGTGCCGTGTTGACGCCCACACAGGAGGCCATGGCGCGGTTCTGCGTCACGCCGCGCACGAACAGGCCCAGCCGCGTTCTGGCGATCATGAAGGCCACACCCGCCAGCACGGTGAACGCAAAGACGATGATGGCGATGCGGTTGTAAGGCAGGGTCAGATTGGGCAGCAGCGCAATGCCGCCGCTCATCCAGACGGGGTTCTCCACGCTCACGTTCTGCGCCCCGAAAAGGCTGCGCACGGTTTGCTGCAGCACCAGGCTGATGCCAAAGGTGGCCAGCAGCGTCTCCAGCGGGCGACCGTAGAGAAAGCGGATCACGCCACGCTCCAGCACCGCACCGACCAGCGCCGAGGCCAGAAAGGCCACGGGAATCGCCACCACCAGATACCCGCCAAACCAGGCCTCGGGCAGCCAGCGCTGGAACAGAAGCTGCACCAGATAGGTGGCATAGGCACCGATCATGATCAGCTCGCCATGCGCCATATTGATGACGCCCATCAGGCCGTAGGTGATAGCCAGACCCAGCGCCGCAAGCAACAGCACGGAACCCAGGCTGATGCCGCTGAAGATCGCCCCCAGCCTGTCCCCCCAGGCCAGGCCTTCGGCAATGCCGGCCAGCGCGGCCTTGATGGCTTTTTGCACGCCGGGGTCGGACTCTTCGGACAGGCGCTGGTTCAGCAGCAACTGCGTCTCCGGCGTCTGCTGATGCGACAGCTGCTGAACCGCCTTCAGGCGCTGCCCAGCGTCGTCGCTGCCCAGGAGGCTGGCAGCCAGGCTGCGCTCCAGCAAGGCTCGGACCTGCCCGTCCTGTTCAGCAGCCAGCGCTTTTTCTATCAGCGGCAGGCGCTCGGCATCCGGCTCGGAGGCCAGTTGCTCGGCGGCCTTGCGGCGCGCCTGCACATCGCTGCTGCCCAGCGCCAGCGCGGCCTGTGCCGTGTCGATGACGGAGCGCAGATAGTTGTTGCTGACGACCTCCTCGGCATCGGGCGGGAGCTTGACGTCTGCGCCGGTCGCCGCATCGCTGACCGCATCGCCGCTGACCACATAGGCCCGGCCCTGGGACACGCGCACTTCATCGTCGGACAGCGCCTTGAGATAGGCAGCGAGGCGACCGCCGTCGCTCTGCGCATCGGGTGCCAGCACGGCCTGATTGATGGCCTGCACGCGCTGCTCGGAGTCGTCTGCCGCCGCCATGGCATAGGCCTGCTCGGTCGTCAGTGCGTGACTGGCAAAGCTCAGCAAGGAGCCCAGCCCGGCGGCCGATACCAGCCGCCATGACTTGCGCAGTAGTTTCATAAAAAATCTCGGATATTTAGCGCTGCATCCATTGCCAATAAAGCGCAAGCAGCTGTCTTTTCAGGACTGGAGAACCCACCAGACCTCTCCAGTCCTAGGGAGCGAATCAGGAGCTCTTGCCGTTGGGCTCGTCCTTCTTCTTGTCGTTGCCTTCGATAAAGGGGCTCCAGGGCTGGGCCTTGACCGGGCCCTTGGTCTTCCAGACCACGCTGAACTGGCCGTCTGCCTTGATCTCGCCGACCATCACGGGCTTGTGCAGATGGTGGTTCTTCTCGTCCATCTTCAGCGTGAAGCCGCTGGGTGCGGCAAAGGTCTGGCCGGCCATGGCCGCGATCACCTTGTCGGTATCCGTGCTCTTGGCTTTCTCCACGGCCTGCTTCCACATGTGGATGCCGACCCAGGTGGCTTCCATCGGGTCGTTGGTCAGCGGCTTGTCCTTGTGGCCCGCGATGTTCTTGGCCTTGGCGTAGTCGCCCCACTGCTTGATGAAGGCCGTGTTGGACGGGTTCTTCACGCTCATGAAGTAGTTCCATGCCGCCAGGTGACCGACCAGAGGCTTGGTGTCCACGCCGCGCAGCTCTTCCTCACCCACGCTGAAGGCCACCACCGGCACGTCCTTGGCCTTGAGGCCCGCATTGCCCAGCTCCTTGTAGAAGGGCACGTTGGAGTCGCCGTTGATGGTGGAGATCACGGCCGTCTTGCCACCGGTGGAGAACTTCTTCACATCGGCCACGATGGTCTGGTAGTCGCTATGACCGAAGGGCGTGTAAGTTTCCATGATGTCGGAATCCTTGACGCCCTTGGACTTGAGGAAGGCACGCAGAATCTTGTTGGTGGTGCGTGGGTACACATAGTCCGTGCCCAGCAGCACAAAGCGCTTGGCACCGCCGCCTTCCTTGCTCATCAGGTACTCGACAGCGGGAATCGCCTGCTGGTTGGGTGCGGCGCCGGTGTAGAAGACGTTCTTGGAGAGTTCCTCGCCCTCGTACTGCACGGGGTAGAACAGCAGGCCGTTGTTCTGCTCGAACACCGGCAGCACGGACTTGCGTGACACGCTGGTCCAGCAACCGAAGACCACGGCCACCTTGTCCTGGGTGATCAGCTGCTTGGCTTTTTCGGCAAACAGCGGCCAGTTGGAGGCCGGGTCCACCACAACGGGCTCGAGCTTTTTGCCCATCACGCCGCCCTTGGCATTGATGTCGTCGATGGCCATCAGCACCGTGTCCTTGAGCACGGTCTCGGAGATGGCCATGGTTCCCGAGAGGCTGTGCAACACACCCACCTTGATGGTGTCTGCAGCCAGCACCTGAGAAGTCAAGCCCAGGCCCAGAGCCATGGATGCAGCCAGTGTTGTGAGGGTTCCGCGACGATTCATTTCAGCACTCCCAGGAGGTTTTGTTCGGTCACTTTGACCGCAAAAACTGAAGTGCAATTACCGTGCCAGCACCACCCGCCATGGCTTGCTCACTGCATACGGCGGCGCTGCTGCCGCTTTTTTGCCGAGCACAGGCCGAATGCAACTTTGTGCGATCAGCATCGGCCACATGCAGGCACCATTGCAGTGCCGCATGCACCAGATGCAGACCGCGCAAACCAGCCGGCACTATTGAAGTGCACGGCAGCCTGTCACCGCTGACCGGCTGCAGGCATGCCGGCAAGGCCGCGCTGCGCAGCTTGCCAGTCCACGGATCGAGAGCAGTCTTGGTCTCAGCCTGCAGCAACGCGGATCGAGTTGTTTGCAGGCCTTGCCGTCCTGCACCGCATAGACATGCAGCTTGCTCATCTGCACGCCAAATCCTCGCCTCGCGGATGCCTTGCAGAATCTGCTCTCCGGTGCGAAGGCCGACGGAGCGCAGTTTCATCAATGCACGGCAAAGCGCAGCAGATACTCGTAGCTGTTCTCGGTGGTCATGGGGTCGCCCTGCACAGGCTGACGCAGTATGGCCTGCAGCGTATTGCTGCCGACAGCAGGCGTCATGGTCGCCAGCCCCTGCGCGTCCGTCATCGTGGGAGAGCCCTTCTCACCCCAGGACAGCCTCACGCCAGACTGCGGCTTGCCATGCAGCAACACCTGCAGCCTGAGCGGCTGACCGGCATGGGGAGACTGCCCCTGAAGCGGCACCACCTCGAACATCTGCCCCAGCGGCCTTTGCACGACGGCGCCCCAGCGCACCACGGTCTTGTGGAACTTGCGCGCATGCACGCCGCGCACCGCACCGGGGTTCTGGTCCATGGGCAAAGGCAGCATGGCGCCCTCGGCCCCCGTACTGCTGAAATAGCCGTTATCGAGTTCCACAGCGATCAGCGCAGCACTGGCATCGGGCTTGATGCGGATGCCACCCTGCACATTCTGTATGGCGCTGGGCACTTCACGTCCGCGCAGGTCATAGGCATGCACACGCTGCAGCTTGGCCGGATCGAAGGCTTCTGTCCTGCCTTCATGACCGCCAAACTGCAAGACATAGCCGCCCTGCGCATCAGGCTCCAGCCAGACGTTATGGGCAGAGACCGGATGGGCGCATAGCAGCCAGGCTGCGGCCGTGGTGCACAGAATGCGCGCGATGATGTTTTTACGTGTGCTGCAAACAGACATGGAAGCTCCGGAAATCATAAGGAAAATTGCAGGCCCAGCTGCACGCTGCGCGGCGCGCCGGGGGCAACCAGACGCTGGCCGGCAATCATGGTGGTGGTACTGGCATAGCGGGTGTTGGCGGCGTTGCGCAGCCACAGGCTCAGGCTGGCATTACGCGCCAGGCTTGCGGGCAATCGGTATTGCAGACCCAGGTCCAGCCAGCGATAGCTGCCGGCCCATTCGGTATTGCTGGCGTTGATGGGCGCACGCCCCACATGGCGCAGCAATCCATGCACGGTGACATCGCTGCGCGGCATCCAGCGCGCATGCAAGGTGCTGGAGTACTCGGGCACGGCCACCACGCGCCGGCCCAGCAGTGCGGCATCCGCGTTCTGCGTGACTTCGGAGCGGTTGTGGCCATAAGCCCATTCCACATGCCAATCGCGGCTGGGCAGCCAGTGCAGCTGCAGCTCGGCGCCCTTGCGCACGGTCGCGCCCAGGTTTTCATACTCACCAGGTGCCGTGCTGCGTATTTCATGGCTGGAGCTGATGCGGTAGAGCGAGGCATCGATCAGCCAATGGTCTGATGGTTTCCACTCCACGCCCAGCTCGCTCTGGCGAAAGACATTGGCGTGCAGATCGCTGTTGCGCAGCGCGTATTTGGCAAAGTCGCTGGGCAGCGCAAAGCCTTGCGACCAACTGGCACGCACGGCTGTGCGGGCATTGAGCTGCGCCAGTGCTCCCAGCTTGGGGCTGGCATGGCTGCGGCCCTGCATGCGATTGCATTCATCGCCACCGGCCTCCGCTCCCAGCAGACGGCAGCGGCCGTCAAAACGGTCCCAGCGCAAGGCCGCCGTGGTCTGCAACCAGGCCGTTGGCTGCCAGCCAGCCTGGCCGTAGATCGCCGTGTTGTCGAGCCGCGTATTGCGATCATTCAGTGCAGGGCCGGTACGCCGGCGATCCAGCAATCCATCCCAGTAGCCATAGTCGGTGGACTCGCGCACCTGCTCCAGGCCCAGCATCCAGTTCAACTCGCGCGCCGCCAGAAGCGACTTGCCGCTGAGATTCAGGCCCACTCCCAGCACGCTGCGGTCATAGCGCTCCTCGCGCTGCATCCAGGTGGTGCTGCGCGGGCGGGTGAACCAGCGCACAAAATCCTGCTGCGTGCCGTAGACAAAGCCCAGCAGACGGGTATCGGCATCCAGTGCGTACTGCGCATCCAGGCGCAGCGTGCCAAAGTGCTTGTTGGCACCATCACCCACCACGCGGCTGTCCTTGCCCTGTGGGTCCTGCCGCCATTGCGTTTCAGTCAGATAGCCGGGCGAGTCGCCACGCGCCTCATGCCAGCGACCGGACAGCGAGATATCGAGCTTTTCATGCACATGATGCTTCCAGGTACCGCTGATGGTGCTTCGCTCATAGCCCGCGCTGGGCCGCGCGCCATCACCGCGTGCATGCTGAGTCGCCAGGTTGAGCTGATCCCCGCCTTCCAGCTCGCGCCCGAGAGCGGCCTGTGCATCGAACATGCCATGCGAGCCGGCGCTGACATCGAACTCCGCATAGCTGCCGTTGCGCCGCGTGCGCAGCTCCAGCAACCCTGCGCGGTTGTAATTGCCCTGCAGCACCGACACGGGACCGCGATAGACATTGACCTTGTCCAGCTCCAGCGGCACCACCACATTGAGATCGAAATAGCCATCCGCATGCGACATGGCTTCGTTGAGCGGGATTCCATCCAGTGTGGCCGCCACATCGCCGCCGTGGCCGCCGCCGCCAAAGCCGCGCAGCACCAGCCCGTTGGCCACACCGCTGAGCTGGTAGTGATTGACATGCATGCCAGGTACCTGGCTCCACAACGATTCCACCTCCTGTCTGGGCTGCTCGCGAATTTCGTCGCGCCTGAACTCGGTGACGGAAAACGCGCGTTGCGCCTCATCCAGTGCCTGTCCCTTGACCATGGCACTCACCCTCACCTCGGGCAATACCTTGTCGCCTTCCTCGGCTGTTTGCGCTTGTACGGCTGAAGCCATCCACAGCGTACCGCCCAAGGCCAGCACTCCGAGTCTTGCCGTGGTACCCAGGCCCTGAGCGAATCCCCTATTCAATGGTCTTTTGTACATGCACCAGAACAGCAAAGTTCGTGCCATGCAATGCACCGCCACGGATCGACAATGCACCATAAAGCACCATCGCTGCCTCACCGATACGCCGTGGTGCACAACTGCGTGCCGACAGCACCAACAAGGTGCAAAACACCTGCGGCGGCTTGCCTGCAGGCTGGCAATAAATACTGGCCTTTGGCATGGCACTTGCTACATAAAAGGGCATGAGACTGACTCCTCGCGTTCATTCAGCCCTGCCGGATGCGCGTGCCGACTGAGGGATTGAAGAAGATGGAACTGACACCACGCGAAAAAGACAAGCTGTTGATCTTCACTGCGGCCCTGCTGGCCGAGCGGCGCATGGCTCGTGGCCTCAAGCTCAACTACCCCGAGGCCGTGGCGCTGATCAGTGCCTTTGTGATGGAAGGTGCACGCGATGGCAGGACCGTGGCCCAGCTCATGAGCGAAGGCCGCAGCGTGCTGACCCGCGCCGATGTGATGGAGGGCATCCCCGAAATGATTCCCGACATCCAGATCGAAGCCACCTTCCCCGATGGCACCAAGCTGGTCACCGTGCATGAGCCCATCGCCTGAAGCAGCATTCAGAGGCTTCAAGCCTTTCAGCCATCAAACCCTTATCCATCAAGCGCAGATAGCTATGAAATTCAATAAGCTCCTTGCCACCACAGCCGCCGCGGCGACTGCACTGCCCCTGTCCGCCCTCGCACATATGGGCACCGATGCAAGCGGCCATCACCACTTTCTCGACAGCCTGGGTCATGCCTTTGCCCACCCGTTTACCGGTGCTGACCATCTGGCCGCCATGCTGGCCGTGGGTGCCTGGAGTGCGCTGACCATGCCCGGCCTGCGCACGGCCTGGCGTGCACCTGCGGCCTTTGTGGCCCTTCTGGTGGGGGGGGCCGTGGCCGGCTTTGCCGGCCTGTGGGTGCCGGGCGTGGAGCCCATGATTGCCGCATCGGTGCTGGTGCTGGGCCTGCTGGTGCTGGTTCAGCAAAAAATGCCCTGGGCCGCCGCCGCCTCCCTGGCTGCGGTGTTTGCCTTCTTCCATGGCGCTGCGCACGGCTTTGAGCTGGCCGGAGACAGCGGCCTGGCTGCTGTCGGTGCACTGCTGGGCATTGCTCTGGGCTCGGCCACACTGCATATCGCCGGCATGGTGCTCGGTCATGCCCTCATGCAGCGCCACCAGTGGCTGGCCCGGTTCGGCGGTGCAGCCACTGCCGCGCTCGGCGCTTTCATGCTGACAAAACTGGCCTGATATGAAACACCCTGGCACAACGCAGCACAAGGCCTTTGCGCAAGGAAGTGAAAGATGATCCCCGGCGAACTGATTCTTGACGAGGGCAGCCATGCACTCAACCCCGGCCGCCGCACGCTCACGCTGGTGGTGAAAAATGCCAGCGACCGGCCGATTCAGGTCGGCTCGCACTACCACTTCGCCGAAACCAATGCGGGTCTGGATTTCGACCGCGCCGCCGCCCACGGCATGCGACTGAACATTGCCAGCGGCATGGCCGTGCGCTTCGAGCCGGGCCAGCAGCGCACGGTGGAGCTGGTCGAGATCGGCGGCGACCGTCAGATCTATGGCTTTCGCGGTCTGGTCCAGGGCGCATTACCCGCAAATGCCAGGGACTGACCTGCCATGCTGATGCTGTTTGCTTCTGCTTTTGTGCTGGGCCTGGTGTTCAATGCAGCGCCCGGAGCGGTGTTTGCCGAGACCGTGCGCCAAGGTGTGCGCGGCGGCTATCGCCCGGCGCTGGCCGTGCAGCTGGGCTCCCTGGTGGGTGATGCAAGCTGGGCCTTGCTGGGCCTGGCCGGCATTGGTCTGGTCATGCAGGTCGACGCCTTGCGCTGGCCGATTGGTCTGGCGGGCGCTGCCTACCTGCTCTGGCTGTCCTGGGACAGCTGGCAGGCCGCGCGCACCGAACACCGGCTCGATGCCTCGGCCACCGCCGCCGCCACGCAGAAACAGGCCCTGCGCCGCGGCATGGCCCTGTCGCTGACCAACCCGCAGAACCTGGCCTACTGGGCCGCCATGGGCAGCGCCCTGGGGGCGGTGGGCGTGGCCCAGCCCGGCGCCAGCGATTACGGGGTCTTCTTCGCGGGATTCATGACTTCGTCCCTGCTCTGGTGCTTTGTCTGCGCAGCCTTGGTGGACCGGCTTTTCCGCCGCGCTGCCGCGCACTGGAGCCGTTTTACCTACCGCTGCTGCGCCGCACTGCTGCTGGCCCTGGCACTGGGCACATTGCGCGACCTGCTCGGCACCAGCCCCGCCGCCCTGCCACCGGCAGCCCAGCAGCAGTCCCTGCGCTGAATACCTGAATCGGAGATTCCTCAATGGCCACCATGGACCGACGAGCCTACGCAGAAACCTTTGGCCCCACCGTGGGCGACCGTCTGCGCCTGGCCGACACCGAGCTCATCGTCGAGGTCGAAAAAGACTACACCCTGGCCGCTGGCGGCTATGGTGAGGAAGTGAAGTTCGGCGGCGGCAAGACCATCCGCGACGGCATGGCGCAAAGCCAGCGCACACGCGACGGGACGGGAACCGGCCCTGACGGAGGTGGCACGGTCGATACCGTGCTGACCAATGCACTGATCCTGGACCACTGGGGCATCGTCAAGGCCGACATCGGCCTCAAGAACGGCCGCATCGTGGCCATAGGCAAGGCCGGCAACCCCGACACCCAGCCGGGCGTGAGCATCATCATCGGCCCGGGCACGGAGATCATCTCCTGCGAAGGCAATATCGTCACCGCAGGCGGCATCGACACCCATATCCATTTCATTGCCCCGCAGCAGATCGAAGAAGCACTGACCAGCGGCGTGACCACCATGATCGGCGGCGGCACCGGCCCGGCCACCGGCACCTTCGCCACCACCTGCACGCCAGGCCCCTGGCATATGGAACGCATGCTGCAGGCCGCCGACGCCTTCCCCATGAATCTGGGTTTTCTGGGCAAGGGCAATGCCAGCCTGCCCGGCGGCTTGCACGAGCAGATCAGTGCCGGTGCCATCGGCCTCAAGCTGCACGAGGACTGGGGCAGCACGCCGGCAGCGATCAGCAACTGTCTCGATGTGGCCGAAGACACCGACACCCAGGTCGCCATCCACACCGACACGCTCAACGAGTCCGGCTTTGTGGAGGACACCGTGGCCGCCTTCAAGGGCCGCACCATTCACACCTTCCACACAGAAGGCGCGGGTGGCGGCCATGCGCCCGACATCCTCAAGGTGGTGGGCGAGGCCAATGTGCTGCCCAGCTCCACCAACCCCACGCGCCCCTACACCATCAACACGCTGGACGAGCATGTGGACATGCTCATGGTCTGCCACCACCTGGACGCCGGCATTGCCGAAGACCTGGCCTTTGCCGAAAGCCGCATCCGCAAGGAAACGATTGCTGCCGAGGACATCCTGCACGACATCGGCGCCATCAGCATGTTCAGCTCCGACAGCCAGGCCATGGGTCGCGTGGGCGAAGTCATTCTGCGCACCTGGCAGACGGCGCACAAGATGAAGCTGCAGCGCGGCGCCCTGAGCGGCGACGGCGCGCGCAACGACAACTTCCGCATCAAGCGCTACATCGCCAAGTACACCATCAATCCCGCGATTGCCCATGGCATCAGCCACGAGGTGGGCAGCATCGAGGTGGGCAAGTGGGCCGATATCGTGATCTGGAAGCCCGCCTTCTTTGGCGTCAAGCCGTTTTGCATACTCAAGGGCGGCAGCATCGCCATGGCGGCCATGGGCGATCCGAACGCCTCCATTCCCACGCCTCAGCCCGTGCATTACCGCCCCATGTTTGCAAGCTTTGGCGGGGCGCTTGCCAGGACCTCGCTGACCTTTGTCTCCCAGGCAGGGCTTGCCGCCGGCATCGGCCAGCGCTTCGGGCTGCAAAAGACCTTGTCGGCGGTCAAGGGCATACGCAATGTGAAGAAGCAGCACATGATCCACAACGATCTGGCGCCGCATATGGAGGTGGATGCCCAGACCTATGCCGTGCGCGCCAATGGCGATCTGCTGACCTGCGAACCCGCGGTCAGCCTGCCCATGGCACAGCGCTACTTTCTGTTCTGAGCGGTGTTGAGCTGAAACTCCGAATCCGGATGCTGCATGCCCTTGCCCTCAAACCAGGCCAGCCAGTCGCTGACGGCGAGCTGCGGCGCAGCACTCACCGTGGCGGGCAAGGCTTCGTAGACCAGCACGGTGATGGACTGCTGACCGCCCTGGGTCAGCATCACGGGCAGGGTCAGAATGCGTTTGGCGTATTCGCCCAGGTCTTCGGGCCACAGGCCTTCGATGCGGTCCATGGCCCGCTCCAGCGCTGCGTCCATGGGGTAGACCTCGGCCAGCACGGCCTGCGAGCCTTGCAGCCTCAGGCCCGGGTACCAGCCGAGGTCATGCAAAGTGCCGGTCAGCTGGGTCCTGCCGACACAGGCAACGCCTGGCTGGAGCCTTGCAATATCGTTGATGCCACCGGCACGCAAAGTGCCATACACCGCCACATAGGCTGCGCCACAGCCCTGCCAGTCGGCAGGCGCATCATGCAAAGAGGTCGGAGCTGCCATTTCTGTCGAAGTTTCCAAAAGAGTTGTCCATCAAAATCACTGATATGCGCTGGGCATGCAACATGCGCGCCAATCTGGTTCGGGCCTTTTATTTCATTGTGAATTCACCATGCTCACTGCCAACAAACTGCTGCTCCAGGGCCAGGGCCTTTCCACCGTCATCCTCAAACGCGCCGCGTCCGTGGAACTGGATTGGGACGTGCGTCAGAAGAGCCGCTTTGCTGCCACCGACAGCCAGGGTCGCGAGCTGGCCGTCTTCTTGCCACGCGGCCAGGCCGTGCGCGGCGGCGATGTGCTGGTGGCCGAAGACGGCAGCCTGATCCGCGTGCTGGCCGCACCGCAAAAAGTGCTGCAGATCACGGCCTGCGCCGAGCATGGCACGCCGTTTGACCTGATGCGCGCGGCCTACCATCTGGGCAACCGCCATGTGCCGATCGAGCTGCAGCCCGACCACCTGAAGATCGAACCCGACCATGTGCTGGCCGATATGCTGCGCAGCATGCATATGACGGTGGTCGAAGCCGACCTGCCTTTCGAGCCCGAAGGAGGCGCCTATGGCGGCCATGTGACCAATGATGGCCACAGCCACCATCATCACGGCCATGGACACTCGCATGACCACGCCCACTGAGCCATTGCTGGCTCTGGGCGCGCAGAGCTTTCTGCAGCTGATGTGGCTGGCCTCGCCGGCCCTGCCCATCGGCGGTTTTTCCTACTCGGAAGGGCTTGAAGCGGCCATCAATGCGACGCTGGTCACAACGGAGGCAGAGGCTGCCAGCTGGCTGGTGCAGCAGCTGCATCTGACCCAGTCACGCGGGGACATGGCCGTGATTGCGCAGGCCATGCCGGCCTGGAAAAGCGAGGATCTGGCGCGCATCGTCAGCCTCAACCAGTGGGTAAGAGTCACGCGCGAAACCAGCGAGCTGCGCCTGCAGACCGAGCAGATGGGCCGCTCGCTGACCGAGTGGCTGAAAAACCGCTACGCCGATGAAGCAGTCCCGCTGGCCTGCGTCCACTGGCTGGCCGCGCAGGATGCCAGCTACCCCATCGCCTTCTCGCTGGCGGCCCAATGCACCGGAGCCACGCCGCGCGATGCGCTGCTGGCCTATGCCTTTGGCTGGGCCGAGAACATGGTTCAGGCCGCCATCAAAGCCGTGCCCCTGGGCCAGAGCGCCGGCCAGCGCATCCTGGCGCGACTGACTTCCGAGATTCCCGCCGCCGTCGAATACGCGCTGGCGTTGCCGGACAACGCAAGACAGGCTTTTTCGCCCATGCTGGCCATTCTCTCGGCCCAGCATGAACACCAGTATTCTCGACTTTTCCGTAGCTGAACCTTCGTCCGCCATGTCTGCACTGTTTGCCGCCACACCCCAGCCACCGTACTACGCCGCCATCTTCACCTCCCTGCGCACCCCGGCGGACCAGGGCTATGGCGAGATGGCCGACCGCATGGTGGAGCTGGCCAGCCAGCAAGCAGGCTATCTGGGCGCTGAAAGCACCCGCGATGCCGAAGGCTTCGGCATCACCGTGTCTTACTGGGAAAGCGAGGAAGCCATCCGTCAATGGAAGCACAACGCCGAACACCAGATCGCCCAGGAAAAAGGTCACACCACGTGGTACCAGCATTTCGAGCTGCGCATTGCCAAGGTGGAGCGTGCCTACGGCAAGGCCCGCTGATCGCAACCCTCTCATTCACTAAAGAACTCACCATGTCGACCGCACTGCACCATATCCCCAACCGCACCAAGAAGCTGCCGCCGCTGCGCGTGGGCATAGGCGGGCCCGTGGGCTCGGGCAAGACCACGATTCTGGAGATGCTCTGCAAGGCCATGCGCGGCAAATGGGACCTGGTTGCCATCACCAACGACATCTACACCAAGGAGGATCAGCGCCTGCTGACCATCAGCGGTGCCCTGCCTGCCGAGCGCATCATGGGGGTGGAAACCGGCGGCTGCCCGCACACGGCGATTCGCGAGGACGCCTCCATCAACCTGGAAGCCATTGACCGCATGCTCAAGGACTTCCCCGATGCCGACATCGTCTTCATCGAATCGGGCGGCGACAACCTGGCTGCCACCTTCAGCCCCGAGCTGTCCGATCTGACCATCTACGTGATCGACGTGGCAGCAGGCGAGAAGATTCCGCGCAAGGGCGGCCCCGGCATCACCAAGAGCGATCTCTTCGTCATCAACAAGACCGACCTGGCCCCCCATGTGGGCGCCAATCTGGACATCATGCGCAGCGACACCATCAAGCAGCGCACCACGCCCAAGGGGCTCAAGCCTTTTGTGATGACCAACCTCAAGACACTGGAAGGTCTGGACGAGGTGGTCGCCTTCATAGAGAAACAGGGCCTGTTGGCGGCCTGATCATCTCTTTCGGGACGAAAAAAAGCCGCCTTGAGCGGCGGCTGTTTCTCGAACCAGTGCGTGATTACTGGTTGGCCAGATCCAGATGGAACTCGCGAGCTTCCTGGATGAATTCGATCAGGGAGTTGATAGCTTGGCGCATGATGAGCTTTCTATGAAATCAAGAGATGCACTTCAAGCGATGGACAGCACGCATCTCATGTGCTGTCATTCGCGGGTTAAACCTTAAGGGTTAACCCTTGAAGCTAAGTATAAACCACTATCTCCGCTTTTGCAAAGCCCGTCCTGCGCAAAGGGCGTCAGCCTCGTCAATGCACTGCCTTGAAGTACCTGCTCACGCAGTTGCAAGGCCTGTGCAGATCAATATTTGCGAGATTCCTGCATCAAAATTGCCGCAGAACGCTGTACTTTTCACCAGTACGTCACCGAATTTGCCCTCCGACTGCTACGCTATGGCCTGTTGACAATATTTGTGGCGGGCTCACAACTCCCGCAGGTGGAAAGTGGAAATGGCGCGAGATTGTGGTTTGCAGCAGATGGACGGGCTTGCGTCCCATCGAGTGAATGCCGACATCCAGCCCGGCCGATATGCAGCGCCCGCCTTCCGCCGCAAGGGAGTGCGCGCATGAGCTCCACGCTGGCCGGCCCGGGCACGACCGACTCCTGGCATATCACCACCATGAACCCCGCAGAAGCCCCCTGGCATCTGCTGCTGCTGGCCGACCCCTCGCGCGAGCGCGTCAAGCGCTATCTGCCCGGCTCCACCTGTTTTGGAGCGCGCCAGACGACCCAGTTCACGCCCAGCGGCCTCGGCGCCCTGATCGGCGTATGCGTGCTGGTCCCCGAGGGCGACGGCCTTCACCGATGGGAGCTGATGAATATGGCCGTATCCACGGCCTGGCAGAGCAAGGGCATAGGTTCGGCCCTGCTGCAGCGCGCCATCCGTGAGATGCGCGAACGCGGCGTCCAACAGCTGGAAGTGGGAACTGGCAGCTTTGGCGACCAGCTGCTGTTCTATCAACGCCTGGGGTTTCGCGTCACCGACATCGAGCGCGACTTCTTTTTGCAGAACTACACCACCCCGCTGTGGGAGCGCGGCGTGCAGCACAAGGATATGCTCAAGCTGACGCTGGAGCTTTGAAGATACGGGCATTCCGCCCGATGTCCAAAAGGACTCTCCCCTTGAAAAGAACAGGAGGCGCCACGGCGCCTCTTGTTCATCCAGCTTCGTGTGCCCGGCCTCAGGCCGCCTTGAGGCGCCGTGCGCGCACGGCGGCTGCCAGTTGTTCCAGCACCGGAGTGGTCTGCTCCATGCTGATGCAGGCATCGGTGAGCGAGACACCGTATTGCAGCTCCTGCCCTTCGACAATGTCCTGACGGCCTTCGTGAATATGGCTTTCGATCATCACGCCGGTGATGCGTGTGTCGCCCCCGGCAATCTGCTCGGCCACATCCGCTGATACATCGATCTGGCGACGGTGCTGCTTGCTGCTGTTGGCATGCGAGAAGTCGATCATCACCTGCGGGTGCAAGCCCGCTTTTTCCAGCACTTCGCATGCAGCCTGAACATGGGCCGCGTCGTAGTTGGGAGCCTTGCCGCCGCGCAGGATGATGTGGCAGTCCTGATTGCCGCGTGTCTCGAAGATCGCGCTCTGGCCCATCTTGGTCATGCCCATGAAAGCATGCGAGGACTGGGCGGCCAAAATGGCATCGCTGGCCACCTTCACGCCACCGTCGGTGCCGTTCTTGAAGCCCACGGGGCAGCTCAGACCGCTGGCCAGCTGGCGATGGCTCTGGCTCTCCGTGGTGCGCGCGCCAATCGCGCCCCAGCTGACCAGGTCGCTGATGAACTGCGGCGACAGCAGATCCAGGAATTCCGTGCCCGCAGGCAGGCCCAGCGCCAGCACATCGAGCAGCAGGCGGCGCGCCAGCTCCAGACCTTCATTGACGGCAAAGCTGCCGTCGCGGTACGGATCGTTGATATAGCCCTTCCAGCCCACGGTGGTGCGCGGCTTCTCGAAGTAGACCCGCATCACGATCAGCAGATCGTCCTTGAGCGCATCGGCCTGGACCTTGAGCTGGCGCGCGTAATCCATGGCCTGATCGTGATCGTGAATGGAGCAGGGTCCGACCACCACCACCAGCCGGTCATCCTGGCCATGCAGCACGCGCGAGATGGCGGCACGGCTGGATTCGACCAGCTGCTGCGCCTCTTCGGTCACGGGTAGCCACTCTTCCAGCAGTGCCGGAGTCAGCAGCGGGCGCACGATCTTGATGCGTGTGTCGTCAATGCGGGTCTTGTCCAGCGTGGTCAGTTTGGGCTGGGCCTTGCGGGCCGAAGCTGCGCTGGGATGCAGGGGCGTCGTGGAGGATGTCATCCCGTTATTGTCGCGCCATGCGCTTCACCCCACGCGTTCGTCCCCCGCATCCATTCACACCAGGAGATCGAGAGCGAGTTCCGCATGGAACTGCAGCACTGTCCGGGACGAAGCCCGGGCATTCACTCCGCTGACAGCTTCATCAGCACCAGACCGCTGACGATCAGGACGGCCGCTCCCACGCGCATGGCGCTGAGCTGCTCGCCCAGCACCGTGACGCCCACCAGGAATGCACCCACGGCGCCGATTCCGGTCCAGATCGTATACGCCGTGCCCAGGGGCAGCGTGCGCATGGCCACCGACAGCAGACCGAAGCTGGCGATCATGGCCACGATGGTGATGGCGCTGTACTTGAGGTTGGTGAAACCATGGGACTGCTTCATGGTGAAGGCCCAGACCACTTCCAGAACGCCGGCCACCAGCAGATAAACCCAAGCCATAGAAAACCTCTTTGAAGATCAAATGGCCAGGCCGTCCCGGCAGGAATACAGGCCATGCATCGCATGGTCCGGCAAGGTCGTCCCTGCGGCATGAATCCTAATCCGCATGGGCAAATCCGGGCCAGCCATGGGTGGTTCGGCCGCCACACCATGGGCCGGCGCTTCGTTGGCTCCGGCCGTCAACGCCTGCGGATTCCATGGGGCAATGCAAGGTTTGACGGACTGCGACGGATTCGGCAGGCCCGATGCCGACAGGAGCGGCGCCTTGGATGCCGTGGGCGCAACACAGGCGGTGCGCAGCTCCTGCTGGCCCGCGAGGACTGCGCCATGCAGGGACAGAGCGGATGCAAGGCAATGGCACACTGGGTGGCTTGTTCCAAGCCTGCCCATCGCCACCATGCTTACCGGATTGAATCACCTCACGCTTGCCGTCGCGGACCTGCAGCGCAGCGTTGACTTCTACGTGCAGGTGCCGGGATTTCGTCTACGCGCGCAGTGGGATACGGGTGCCTATCTGGGACTCGGCAATCTGTGGCTGTGCCTGTCGTCAGACGAACAGCGAAGACAGGCCTGCAGCTCTGACTACACCCATTACGCATTCACCCTTGCTCAGCAGGACTTCGCGCACTTTGTGGAGCATGCCAGGTCATGCGGGGTCCGGGAGTGGAAGAGCAACCACAGCGAAGGCGATTCCTTCTACTTTCTGGACCCGGACGGCCACCAGCTCGAAGCCCATGTTGGTTCGCTGGAAAGCCGCCTGGCGCAATGCCGCTTGCGGCCTTATGCGGGCATGCGGTTTTTCGACTGAGCCAACAAGCAGGCAACGGAGGCAATACTCAGGCCAAAACAGGTGCAAGAGCCTGTTTGACACAGCAGCTCCAAGTAGCGCTGCCAGTCAATACCGGGGTGCACGCCTTGCTTCGCCACACTAGGCGGCCAGCCGCTCCTCTTCCATCACCACCACATTGCCCACCGTCGCGCCATAGTGCGTTGCCACGCGCTTGCGCTGCTTGAGCACGGCCCTGTCCTTGCTGACCAGCAAGGCCTTGTGCTGGCTGGCCAGATCGAGGAAATGCTGGTCGTCGGGATCGGTGCAGGTGAAGCGAATCTTGGGTGCGGCGGACACATATTCGACGGCTGCATCAAACGCCGCCATCACGCCTTCGGGCGTCTTGCCGTAGTAGCTGACGCGCGGCGCGATCTGGCTGTAGTGCAGCACACGACCCAGCTCGATGCGCTGGGCCTCGTCGGCAATCCAGCGCACCTCGCCACGGGCAACCAGCTCGCGGATGGCGGGAATATCCGGGTCGTCAAAGATCAGCATGTCCAGCACCACATTGGTGTCCAGAATCATGGGACGCGGCAAAGGGCCGTCGTAGCCGGCGTTGCAGGCCGGCCAGCGCAGGGGAGCGATCTTCATTGAGGCCGGCCTTCCGGCTTGCCGCTCTGAGCAGCATCGTCCGCGGGCTTGCGTGGCTTGACCGCGCCCTTGACCATGTCGAAGCGGAACAGACGGCACTCGATAGGACCGTTCCACATGGGCGTGCGGCGCGACTCCTTGAGGCGCATCTTGCTGGGCAGCTTGAGGTCGGGCGTCAGCATCCAGGCACTCCAGCCGCTGTAGTTCTTCTTCCAGTGGCTGGCCAGTTGGTTGAAGAATTCGCCGCCGTCCTCGGTCTGCGCGGTTTCACGGCCTGCGCGTTCGACCTGGCCCATGCGCTCGGCCGCATTGCGGCCTGCGCTGCCGGCGGCCGCGATACGCTCGCCGTAGGGCGGGTTCAGCAGCATCATGCCGGGCTGCTCGCTGGGCGGCATGCGCTGCAAGGCATCACCACCGCGCAGGCTGACGGTATCGGACACACCCGCACGCTCGGCATTGCGCTGGGCAAAGTCCACCATGCGGAAAGCGATGTCCGAGCCGTAAATGCCCACCGGCGATTCGGGCAGGATCTGGCTCTCTGCCTCATCCAGCATGGCTTCCCAGACATGGCGCTGAAAAGGCACGAGCTTCTCGAACGCAAAGCGACGCAGAATGCCGGCCGGAATCCTGCGTGCGATCTGCGCGGCCTCGATCACCAGGGTACCGCTGCCGCAGCAGGGGTCGTACAGCGGCTGGGGATTGTCGCCATGCGGGTTCCAGCCCGAGGCAGCAATCATGGCCGCGGCCAGGGTTTCCTTGAGCGGGGCATCGCCCTTGTCCTCGCGCCAGCCGCGCTTGAACAGCGCCTCGCCCGAGGTGTCGATATAGATGGTGGCGCCGTCGGTCGTCAGGTGCAGATGTACGCGCACATCGGGGTGGTGGGTCTCCACGCTGGGACGCACGCCGTTGCGCTTGGCGCGAAAACGGTCGGCGATCGCGTCCTTGACCTTGAGCGCCGCAAAGTTCAGGCTGGTCAGCGGGCTGTGCTGGGCCGTGACCTCGATCTTGAAGGTTTCCTTGGGCGTGAACCAGATCTCCCAGGCCACCTCGCTGGCGGCACGGTACAGATCGTTCTCGCTGCGGTACATGGTGTGCGACAGCTCGATCAGCACGCGCTGGGCCAGACGGCTGTGCAGATTGAGCAGCATGGCATCGCGCCACATGCCGCGCAGCATGACGCCGCCCCGGCCCACGAGCAGATCCTGCCCGCTGGCGCCGGTGATGGCGTGGACCTCGTCGGCCAGAAAGCCCTCGACGCCGGCGGCGCAGGGCAGAAACAAATGCAGTTGGTTCATAGAAATCAGTGCGCGCCAGCAACGGCGCAGGCGCCGGACGCTCACGGGAGCCTGTTGTGCGCTTTACAGGGCATAAGCATACGCGCTAGGCCTTTTCCGGTGCCCGCGCACGATAAGCGTTGCTCTACAGATGCTCGCAGGACCCAAGGCATGATGCCAGGCCAAGGAGCAATGACGACATGGAAGAAATCAGCTGGAACGACTTTATGAAGGTGGAGCTGCGCGTGGGCCGCGTGCTGCAGGCCGAGGTATTTGCCGAGGCCCGCAAACCCGCCTACAAGCTGCTGGTGGACCTGGGTCCCGAGCTGGGCCAGCGCAAGTCCAGCGCGCAGATCACGGCACACTACCGGCCCGAGGAGCTGATAGGACGGCTGGTGGTGGCCGTGGTCAACTTTCCGAAGAAGCAGATTGGTCCCTTGATGAGCGAATGTCTTGTGACCGGTTTTCACGATGCCACGGGAGCCGTGGCCCTGTGCGTGCCCGACAAGCAGGTGCCGCTGGGCACGCGCCTGCTGTGATCGGCATATTCAGAGGCAAAATGGCCGCCAGCCATTCTCCCGCCTACGGATACTGCTATGAATATCAGCTTCAACCCACTGGTGCGCGTGCGCACCGTCACCGCCTTTGTCAACCTGAGCGCCGATGAGGCACAGTGGCAGGCCGGCCTGACCCAGGCCAAGCAGCAATGCGATGCCGTGGCCGATGCCATCGAGGCCCGGGGCTATCAGGTGCAGTCCATCCGCATCGTGAGCAACCCGTTCGGCGAATATCTGGATGTCTCCAGCGCAGACAGCGCCCTCGCCGGCCTGCAGCGCATTGCCGAAACGCTCAAGGCCATCAACACCGGCAAACGCCGCATCCGCTTTGCCGTGGGCGAGGCGCGCAATGCGCAGGAAGTGGCCCTGCTGCCGCAGCTGATTGCCGCCTATGGCGACCTGTGCAACGCCTGCGTGAACATCGATCTGGATGAACATGGCTTTCTGCAGACCGGCTTGCTGGCCAGCAGCGTGCAGGCAATTCAGCAGATCGCGTGCACCACGCCGCGCGGCGAAGGCAATTTCAACTTCACGGTCAACTTCAACTGCGCGCCCGGCATTCCCTATTTCCCGGCCAGCTACCACCGCGGCCAGCACCACGGCGCTCTGGTGCTGGGTCTGGAAACGCCAGACCTCATGGTGGCTGAACTGCAGAAGCTGCAGCAGCAGCGCCTGCAGCTCGATCACGCGGCGTGGTTCAGGCTCGCATTCGAGCGCCTGAGCCAGGCCCTGAACGAGCATGCCACTGCCATCCAGCGCTGTGCCGACGGCGTGAAACTGGCCGAGGGCTGGCATATCGCGGGCATGGACACCTCGGCCGCGCCGTCCAAATCCTGCGCCTCCATGGTCGATGTCTACCAACTGCTGGGCGTGCCCTATTTCGGCGCCAGCGGCACGGTGGAAGCCTCGGCCCTGCTGACCCGCGTCTTCAAATCGGTCAACGGCGTGACACAGATCGGCTTCAGCGGCCTGATGCTGGCCGTGACCGAGGACCAAGGCCTGGCCCAGGCCAGTCTGAATGACGAATTCGATATCCGCGCCCTGCTGACCTACAGCAGCGTCTGCGGCATCGGCCTCGATACCGTGCCTGTGCCGGGCGACAGCAGCGCCGAGCAGATCGCCGCCGTCATGCGCGATACGGGCACCATGGCGTTTCGCCTCAACAAGCCGCTGACGGTGCGCCTGTTCCCCGTGCCGGGGCTCAAAGCGGGCGACACAACGGCGTTCGAGAGCGCGGATCTGTGCAACTGCGCCGTGCTGGCCCTGCCTTGAGTATCTGATCCCGACCGGCTGCTGCGCCTGGCCGTCAAGCGCCGGCAGCTATTGCTTTTGATATTCCCCTACCCCGGTTCTGTTTGACCTGCCCCCATGGTGGCCGCCGGGGT
The DNA here is from genome assembly GCF_016772095.1 of Comamonas sp. NyZ500. Taxonomy (NCBI): domain Bacteria; kingdom Pseudomonadati; phylum Pseudomonadota; class Betaproteobacteria; order Burkholderiales; family Comamonadaceae; genus Comamonas; species Comamonas sp. NyZ500. The sequence goes on from NZ_JAEIJE010000003.1 coordinate 437,935, forward strand.
GCCCCCGGTAAAATTGGCCCTTATGGCAAAAATTATCGTTCTGGCACTGGTGCTGCTCTTCTTTGGCTGCGGGCTGTACATGCATCTGCGCGGCAAGGTGCGCCACAAGGTGGTCAAGCAATTGTTTGACCACTCCACGTTCACAGCGCCGTTCAACGTCTTCATGCTGATGTTCAGCAAGGTGCCGCGCACGCCCTATCTGCCCACCAGCACCTTCCCCGAGCTGGCGCCGCTGCAGGCCAACTGGCGCGAGATCCGCGAGGAAGCCGTCAATCTGCAAAAGAACATGCAGATCAAGGCCGCCGCCAATAACGATGACGCAGGCTTCAACTCCTTCTTCAAGACCGGCTGGAAGCGCTTCTACCTCAAGTGGTACGGCGACGCTCACCCTTCGGCCATGGAGCTTTGCCCCAAGACCACGGCCCTGGTGAAATCGATTCCCAGCGTCAAGGCCGCCATGTTTGCCGAGCTGCCGCCCGGCGCCAAGCTCAATCTGCACCGCGACCCCTATGCGGGCTCGCTGCGCTATCACCTGGCCGTGCTGGCGCCCAACGACGACCGCTGCATGATCGAGGTCGACGGCCAGCCCTATAGCTGGCGCGAAGGCGAAGGCGTGATCTTCGACGAGACCTTTATGCACTGGGCCGAGAACCGCTCGGAAGGCAATCGCATCGTGCTGTTCTGCGATGTGGAGCGCCCCATGACCAATGGCTTTGCCCAGTGGCTCAATCACTGGCTGGGCAAGAACGTGGTGGCCGCCGCCAGCTCGCCCAACAACGAGGGCGATCCGCGCGGCATGATCAGCAAGCTGTTCAAGATCTCGTTCTATGCGGGCAAGTACCGCCGTGCCTTCCGTGACTGGAATCCGACCTTCTACAAGATCCTCAAGTTCGGCCTGATGATCGGCGTGCTGGTCTGGTTTATCTGGTGGTTGGTTTCTTGATAACCCCCTGAGGCGCTACGCGCCTTCCCCTGGCCGGGCGCCCCCAAGGGGGACGGCAGCATCGCCGCAAGGGCGGCTCTTGCTCGCTGCCCCTTGCTTGAGGAATGCCTTATCAAGGCTCCCGCCCTAAATGCAGAACAAGAAAGCCGCTGTGCGATGCATCAGCGGCTTTCTTGTTTCTGCGGTGCCCTACAGCGCCTTGCGCAGCGTGGTCGTCGGTATCTTGAGCTGCTCGCGGTATTTGGCAACGGTGCGGCGCGCGCACTCGATGCCCTGCTCCTTGAGCATATCGGCCAGCTTGGCGTCCGACAGCGGCTTTCTGGCATCTTCGGCATCGACAAACTGCTTGATCAGCGCACGCACGGCCGTGCTGGAAGCACTGCCGCCGGTTTCCGTGCCCAGGCCCGAACCGAAGAAATACTTGAGCTCGAAAGTGCCCTGGGGCGTGGCCATGTACTTGGCCGTGGTCACGCGGCTGATGGTGGACTCGTGCAGGCCCAGGGTGTCGGCGATATCGCGCAGCACCAGCGGGCGCATGGCCAGCTCGCCATGCACAAAGAAGTTCTTCTGCCGCTCCACGATGGCTTCGGAAACACGCAAGATGGTGTCGAAGCGCTGCTGGATGTTCTTGATGAACCAGCGCGCCTCCTGCAGCTGCTGCTGCAGCGCCGCATGGCCGTCGCTGTTCTTGTGGCGGCGCAGCACGCCGGCATAGATGTCGTGCACGCGCAGACGCGGCATGACCTCGGGGTTGAGCTGCACGGAGAAGTCCACCCGGCCCGAGCCGGACCGCACCGGGCGCACGATGACATCGGGCACCACGATATGGCGTTCCACGTCGACAAAGCGGCGCCCCGGACGCGGCTCCAGCCTGGCGATCAGGGCCATGGCTTCGCGCAGTTGCTCCTCTCGCGCACCGCACAGGCTGGTGAGCTTGCGCAGATCGCGCCGCGCCAGCAGGTCCATGGGCTGGGCACAGATGGCCTGCGCCAGCAGCAGCCGGCTCATATGCGCCTCGGTCGTGCCCTCGTCCTCGGCCGTGCGGATCAGATCGCGCAGCTGCAGCTGCAGGCACTCGGCCAGATCGCGCGCGCCCACACCCACGGGCTCCAGGCTTTGCAGCAGCTTCAGCGCAATGGCAAAGTGCTGCTCCAGCTCCTCGCGCTCCTCCAAGTCGTCGCCAGCCAGGCTCTGCGCCAACTCCTGCAGGGAATCCTCGAGATAGCCGTCGTCGCTGAGCGACTCGATGAGAAAGCGCAGTGCAGCCATGTCCGCCGCACCAAGATGCAGGCTCAGCGCCTGACGGTGCAGAAAGTCGGTCAGGCTCTGGTGCTCGCGCGCCAGATCGATGGCATCGGTTTCGTCATCGCCGTCGCGGTTGCGCGTGGAGCTGCTGGCCGAGGGCGTATCCCACTCGCTGCTGGATTCGCCGCCCCATTCCCCGTCCTGGCCGTCCATGCCGTCGGCCTCCCAGTTCAGCGTTTCCGGGGTTTCGGGGTTTGATGTCTCCGCTACCGTTTCAGTAGCTTGTTGCGCTTGCGATGCATCTCTTTCAGCATGAATACCATCTGAAGTGCTGTATTCACTGGCGCTAGCAGCTACATCTACAGGAGCATCCCCCGCAGTTTCTGCCTCATCGCCCGCACGTTCCAGAAAAGGGTTGTCGACCAGCATCTGCTCGACTTCCTGCGCCAGCTCCAGGGTGGAGAGCTGCAGCAGCTGAATGGATTGCTGCAGCTGCGGCGTAAGCGATAAATGCTGCGAAACGCGTAGCGAGAGACCTGGCTTCATCGAGGCGCGGCTCCCAGACAATCATCGCAAACGCGCGCAGTGCTATGGACTTGCCGCCGGGCCGCCCCAGGGCAAACCCCGGCGCAGCCGGTCAGGGCCCCTTCCGGGGACAGCGACCACACAAAGTGAGGGAGCGTGGGGGTCATCACATTCTGAAATGTTCGCCCAGATAGACGCGGCGCACATCGGCGTTCTCCACGATCTCCTCGGGCGTGCCTTCGGCCAGCACATGGCCGTCGCTGATGATGAAGGCGTGGTCGCAGATGCCCAGCGTCTCGCGCACGTTGTGGTCGGTGATCAGCACGCCGATGCCGCGCTCCTTGAGGAAGCCGATGATGCGCTGGATCTCGATCACCGCGATCGGGTCGATGCCGGCAAACGGCTCGTCAAGCAGAATGAAGCGCGGTTGCGTGGCCAGGGCGCGGGCAATTTCCACGCGACGGCGCTCACCGCCGGACAGCGCCAGCGCCGGTGACTGGCGCAGATGCTCTACGCGCAGCTCCTGCAGCAAGCCCGTGAGGCGCTTTTCGATCTCGTCGCGCGTCAGCGTCTTGCCCTGCTCGTCCTTTTGCAGCTCCAGCACGGCGCGCACATTGTCTTCCACGCTGAGCTTGCGAAAGATGGAGGCTTCCTGGGGCAGATAGGACAGGCCCAGGCGCGAACGCTGGTGAATCGGCATGCCGCCCACCGGCTGGCCGTCGATGAAAATCTCGCCGCCGTCGCTGCGCACCAGGCCCACGATCATGTAGAACGATGTGGTCTTGCCCGCACCGTTGGGGCCGAGCAAACCGACCACCTCGCCTTTTTGCACGGACAGGGACACATCCTTGACCACCTTGCGGCTGCCGTAGGACTTGGCCAGATGCTTGGCCTCCAGGCGGCTGTCGGACTCGCCGCTGCGGCTGCTGGAGAAAGTCGGCTCGCTCATTTCTTCTCGTCGGCTTTCTCACCGCCCAGCGTCATGCTCTGGCGCAGCTGCGTGGCAGGTGTTGCAGGCTTGGGCTGTGCCCCCGGGGTGCCGTCCTTGGGCGCCATGATGGCGCGCACACGGCCACCCTGTCCCACGGAGGAGCTCGGCAGGCCGCCGCTGGTCTTCTGGCCATCGACGGTATAGACGTCGGTGATGTTGTTGTAGACGATGATGGAGCCCGTGACCTGATCGCTGAGCTGACCGCCACGGTAGCGGCGCATCTCGCCACGACGGATGAACTTGACGATATCGGCCTTGCCGTCGTACTCGATGACTTCGCCTTCGCCCTCGATGAACTCCTCGGGCTGACCGGCCACGGTATCGCGCTTCTGACGGAAGAACGCTCGCTTGCCGGCCTCGGCCTTGATCACACCGTACTGATAGCCCTCGGCGTCCTGCCGCACATCGAGCTGAGCACCGCGCAGCACGATGGAGCCCTTGGTCATCACCACATTGCCAGTAAAGACACTGGTCTGCTGCAGCTCGTCATGACGCAACGCATCCGCCTCGATATTCATGGGCTTGGCGCTGTCGGCTTTTTCGGCATGGACAATGCCGGTCGCTGCTGCCAGGGCGCAGGCCAGCGCAAGAGGTAGGAGTGTTTTTTTCATGGAAGGCACGTTTCTTGCATCCATTGTAGTCATTCCCTTTTTGCAACTTGCGTAAAAAACACCCACAAAAAAGCCCGCACGACGGCGGGCTTGCTGGGCGTCAAACGTCACTGACGTCTGCTGCCTGATCTCAGGCCTTGCGGCTGGAGGCGACCAGCGCATTGACCACGCGCAGCACATTGTCCATATTGCCGGCCTTGGTGCCGTCCGTGTAGTAGCGGCCGGCCACACCCATGGCGGGCACGCCTTCCACGTCATATTCGTTTTGCAGCTGAGCGGCCTTGCGCGCCTGGTTGGCCACGGTGAAGGAGTTGTAGACTTCCTTGAACTTGGCCAGATCCACGCCCTGCTTTCCGACCCAGTCAAAGATGGCGTCGTCGGTCTTGAGCAGATTGCGATCCACGTGGATGGTGCGGAACACCTTGGCGTGCAGCTGGGGCAGCAGGTTCATGCCCTCCAGAGCGTAGTACAGCTTTTGCTGAGGCACGAAAGAGGCATTGAAGGCCACGGGCACGCGGCGCACTACCACATCGGCAGGCTGGCTCTTTGCCCAGGCTTCGAACTGGGGCTCGAAGGCATTGCAATGAGGGCAGCTGTACCAGAAGAACTCGACCACCTCGACCTTGCCGGCCGGCGCGCTCACGCTGGCGGGCTTGCCGAGCTTGATGTAGTCCTTGCCTTCCTTGGGCGCAGCGCCCTGGGCCCAGCTGGAGGAGGCACCCAGACTCAGGGCACCGGCAGCAGCTGCCGAGGCAGCCAGAGAGAATTCGCGACGTTTCATCTAAACAAACTCCTGTATCAGGTCTGCAGTATCAGAGCCAACAGGCCCAAAAAAGTTCAGCTTTGTCAAAACTACCAATGGCACAAGCCAGAGGCCTCAAGCAAGGGCCGCCCCGCAGCTACGCTGCAGTCCCCCGGCGCGCAGCGCCTCAGGGGTCTTGTTATCTGGCCGCGCGCACCAGAGTCGAGTCCACGCCCGCACCGTCGAGCTTGCCCTTGAGCTGCTCGGCATCGTCACGCTTGCTGAACGGCCCCACGCGCACGCGGAAAACGGTGATGCCATTCTGCTCACGCTCGCTGATGCGCGACTCCCAGCCCAGCATGGCCAGCTTGGCACGCTGCGCTTCCGCTTCGCTCTGGCCGCGGAAAGCACCGGCCTGCACAAAGTAGTTGAACGCAGAGTCCGAAGAGGATGCCGTTTGCGCGGCCGCCTTTTCCTTGTCTGCACGCGCCTTGTCTGCCTTGTCGGCGGCGGCGGAGCGCTCCTTGACCAGGTCACCCAGCGGATCACCCGATGCAGGCTTGGCAGGCTTCTCCGGCGTAGAGGGTGGCGGCGGCGTGGTGACTCCGCCGGTTGCAGTAGGTTGTACCGCAGGTGTGGGCGGCGACACCGTCACGTCGCTCGGGGGAACTGGTGGTGTCACCGGGGGCGGTGCAGGCTGGCGGCTCTGCAGCGGTGCGTTGGGGTCCCAGTTCTTGTTGCGCTCGGCCTCGGCCGCATCGCGCTGAGTGTTGTTTCCACCCTTGTTGAGGAAGGGCACCGGCACCTTGGTCACATAGATGGCCACGGCCAGGGCCGCAGCCAGACCGATGACCATGCCAAAGATAAGCCCCAGGATGGTTCCACCGCGTTGCTGGTTCTTCATATCAGTCGCTTAACGCTTTCTGCTTCAGTTATTCCATTCTCAGATCCATCGCCCCCTGACAGGCAAGGCCGGCAAGGTGATCGATGGACAGGAAACTGGGATTACATGCGCTCGGGTGCGCTCACACCCAGCACCGCCAGACCATTGTGCAACACCTGGGCCGTGGCAGCGACCAGGGCCAGACGTGCGAGCTTGACCTTTTCGTCGTCCACCAGAATGCGCTCTGCGTCGTAGTAGCTGTGATAGCTGGAGGCCAGATCGCGCAGATAGAAGGTCACGTCGTGCGGTGCGTTGCCTTCGGCAGCAGCAGTCAGCATCTCGGGGTACTTGGCCAGCAGCAGCATCAGCGCCTGGGCCTGCGGGCCTTCCAGAGCGGACAGGTCCACATCCTTGAGTGCCGCCAGACCTGCACCGCCGGCCTCCTGCCAGGCGCGCAGCACGGACTGGATGCGCGCATGGGCATACTGCACGTAGTACACGGGGTTGTCGTTGTTCTGGGCCACGGCCAGATCCACGTCGAAGGTGTACTCGGTGTCGGGCTTGCGCGAGAGCAGGAAGAAGCGCACGGCATCCTTGCTGGTCCACTCGATCAGATCGCGCAGCGTGACGTAGGAGCCGGCGCGCTTGCTGATCTTGACCTCTTCGCCGTTGCGCACCACGCGCACCATGGTGTGCAGCACGTAGTCGGGGTAGCCCTCGGGGATGCCCACATCGGCAGCCTGCAGGCCGGCACGCACGCGGGCAATGGTGCCGTGGTGGTCCGTACCCTGAATGTTCACCACCTTGGTGAAGCCGCGCTTGAACTTCTGGATGTGATAGGCCACATCGGGCACAAAGTAGGTGTAGCCGCCGTCAGTCTTGCGCATCACGCGGTCTTTGTCGTCGCCGTAGTCGGTGGACCTGAGCCACAGCGCGCCGTCCTGCTCATAAGTCTTGCCGTTGGCGATCAGGCGGTTGACCGTCGCCTCGACATGACCGTTTTCATAGAGGCTGGACTCGAGGTAGTACTCGTCGAACTTGAGGTTGAAGGCCTGCAGGTCCTTGTCCTGCTCGTTGCGCAGATAGGCCACGGCGAACTGGCGGATGTTGTCGTAATCCTCGACATCGCCGTTGGCGGTGAACTCGCGGTCATCGGCCTTGATGGTTTCCTTGGCCAGGAAAGCCTTGGCGATGTCGGCAATGTAGTCGCCGTTGTAGAAATTCTTGGCCAGCGGGTTTTCGCTGTCGGTGGGCCAGCATTCGTCACCAGGCTTGAAGCCTTTGGCGCGCAGCTGGGTGCTCTTGGTCAGGGTGTCGATCTGCACGCCCGCGTCGTTGTAATAGAACTCGCGGTGAACCTTCCAGCCCTGGGTGGAATAGAGGTTGCTGATGGCGTCGCCGATCGCAGCCTGGCGGCCATGGCCCACATGCAGAGGGCCGGTGGGGTTGGCGGAGACGAACTCGACGAGGATGTTTTCACCGCGATCGGCCTGGTAGCCGAACTTCTGGGCTTGCGCCAGCACTTCGCGCACCACCTCCTGCTTGGCAGCAGGCTTGAGGCGAATGTTGAGAAAGCCCGGACCCGCGATTTCAATCGCATCCACCCACTGCTGGAAGGCGGCTGTAGCCTCCAGCGCGGTCTTGAGCTGCTCGCCCAGGGCGCGCGGGTTGGCCTTTAGAGGCTTGGCCAGCTGCATGGCCGCCGTGCAGGCGAAATCGCCATGGGCTGCCACTTTGGGGTTTTCAAACGCAGCGCGTGCGCCGGCGCCGGGCGAGAGTGTTTCGAGCTCAGCAGCCAGGGCTGCGAGCAATTCCTGTTTGACGGAGAGCATCGCGGGATTTTACGTGCCGGATTCAAGTCCTGCCGAATCGCTGGCGCCACACCCTTGTTCCAGGGCCGGTTCACAGGCTGCAGGGCGGTATCCGCATGTTTCGCCGGCCATACCTTCGACAAGCGCTGCTGCTCCTTGATTGGCAACCTGGTCAACGACAGCCACTATGGCGATCCGCGCAATGTGATGCTCAAGCTGCGCGGCAGCTTCTGAATGCTGCAGACGTGAGAAAGGCCGCTTTGCGGCGGCCTTTACCTTTCGCACAGCTTGGCACAGGCCTACATACCGCGCGCCCAGAAGATGGCAACCACGGCGATCACCGGCACCACATGGCCCTGCCACATCACCCATTTACGAGTCTGCTTGATTTCCTCGGGCGCCGGCAGCTGACCGCTGGCATCCAGCGTCTTCTTCCAGCGGCGGAAGGTCAGCGTGGGCTTGAGCGAGAGCAAAAAGGCGATGACGAACAATGTCATCTTGAGATGGAACAGCGGCGAGGCCGTATAGGCTCCCATGCCTTTGACGCCCCAGAGCAGGCGCGCAATGCCGGTCAGCAGCAGGACGATGGCGGCAATGCCGTAAATCATGTCCAGCCTGGCCAGACGCTGCACCACGGCGGCATTCATCCATTCCACACGGCACAGGGCGGCCTGGCTGGTCAGAAACACCACCAGGGTCAGAATCGCCAGCAGATGGGCGCTGGCAAGAACAGCTTCAAAGGTCATGGCTTCACAGTAGAAAAAAGGACGGGTTCAGCGGCCCCTATCAGGCCACGGCGACCGGTCCATTGTCTACCGTTTCAGGCCCGCTCAGAGATCCACGCCGAGACGAAAGAAGTCCGGCTGGTTGTAGTGATGCTTGAGGTAGTCGATCCACATGCGCACGCGCAGCGGCATGTGCTTGCGCTGGGGGAAGACCACGAAGATTCCGTTGGGCGGCGCAGCAAACTCTTCCAGCACGGGCACGAGGCGGCCGGCGGCGATCTCGGCCTCCACCTCCCAGGTGCTGCGCCAGGCAATGCCCCAGCCCCCCAGGCACCAGTCGTGCAGCACCTGACCATCGGAGCAGTCCAGCGGGCCACCCGGCTTGAAGTGCACGACCTCGCTGGTGCCGCTTTCGGGATGCGGGATGCGGAAGGCCCAACCCCGCGTCTGCGAGGCGTCGGACGACAGCGTCAGGCAGTCATGCTGGGTCAGTTCGCTGGGGTGCTTGGGCGTGCCACGGCGCTCCAGATAGCCGGGCGTGGCCACGCACAGGCGGCGATTGTCGGCAATGCGCACGCTGACCAGGGCCGAGTCCGGCAGATCCCCCACGCGCACCGCGCAATCGAAGCCCTCGCCCGCCAGATCGACCACGCGGTCGCTGAGGTTCAGCGAGATGGTGACATCGGGGTGCAGGTCGCGGAAGCGCGGCACCAGCGGCGCCACATGGCGGCGGCCGAAACCGGCAGGCGCCGTGATGCGCAGATGGCCCGTGGCCTTGACGCCGCCGGCCGACACGCTGGCCTCGGCATTGCACACATCGGAGAGCAGGCGCTGGCAATCCTCAAGGAAGGCGCTGCCTTCATGGGTCAGCGAGATGCGACGCGTGGTGCGCACCATGAGCTTGACGCCCAGATGCTCTTCCAGAGCGTCCAGACGGCGCCCCATGATGGCGGGCGCCACACCTTCGGCCTTGGCGGCAGCCGTCAAGCTGCCCCTGGTCGCTACCGATACAAAAGACTCAAATGCCTTGAGTTTGTCCATGACCGCTGCTCCTGTCTGGTCCGTGTTGTCTCCTGCTGCGGTAGCGTGCACTATTAATACAAGAGCACATACCGCACAAGCAGTCTTGATTTCTCAAATGTTTTTATCGAAAGTTCTTTAAACAAGAGCGCTGACTGCTATCACTACAAAAGTCATCAATCAGCGCTGCATGCCTGTCCCGCATGCGACTTCATTGCGATATATCTTACTTAGAAGTCACAAGTTGACAGTGAATCTTTGATGTTTATATATGTTTATATCAAAATTTACCGTTTTCCCTGAGGCAGGAATATCGCTTATTCGCCGGCGCCATGAGCTCTTGGGCAGAGCCAGACGTTAAACCTATGATTTGCAAAACACATTTACAAATCCGCTGCCGCCCGCCGTCATGAGCTTTTCACCCGTTTCTGCCGCCCATCTGGCCGATCTGCTGGGCCGCTCCGGCCAGGGCTGTGCGCTCTGGAATGCCGAAGGGCTGCTGCTCATGGCCACTCCCGCCTGGTGCCAATGGCTGGATATGCCAGAGGACGCAAGTCCCATCGGCCAGCCGCTGCAGGGTCTGCTGCCAGCCCAGATCTGGCAAGTCCACGGCCCGCGCTTTACCGCCGCCGCCCAGGGCTTGCACCAGGAATATGACGACATACGGCCCGGTGATTCCGGTTCTCAGCACCACCGCCGCATACAGCTCACGCCCGGCTCAGCCGATGCCCAGGGGCGGCACGAGGTGCTGATGCAGCTCAGCGACATAGGACGTGAATATGCGTGTGGTGAAGTCATTGCACGCCAGCGCGAGCAGTTGCAGGCCTTGCACGAGCAACTGCGCAGCAGCCGCCAGGACGCGGGCGAGCTCGACAGGTTGCGTACCCTGCTGGACTGGCGCACGGCCATGCTGAGCGAACACAACGAAATGCTGCAGCTGCTCTCCCATGAAATCCGCCAGCCGCTGAACAATGCCTCCGCTGCCATGCAGGCCACGCTCAAGGCCATCGAAGATCTGCATCTGGCCGATGCCGCGCCCGCCGCCAGGGCCTTGCTGCGCGCCGAGCATGTGCTGCAGCAGGTGATAGGCACACTGGACAACACCCTGACCGCCGGCACGATTTTGGCCGCTGGCGGCAAGGCCGGAGCCTCCAGCGAAACCGATCTGCCGACCTTGATCAAGCTGGTGCTGCACGATATTGCGGCCGACCTGCGCCCGCGCATCGATGTGCAATGGCTGACCACGGCACGCACCGTACAGCTGCATCCGGCGCTGATGCGGCTGACGCTTCGCAATCTGCTCAACAACGCCCTGGCCTATGCGCCCGCAGATACCCGGGTGCAGCTGCGCATCTCCGAGTCCGACGAGCCGCTGGCGCTGATTCTGGAAGTCGTGGACCAGGGCCCCGGCATTTCCGAGGAGCTGCTCCCGCGTCTGTTCGAAAAAGGCTCGCGCGGCAACCACAGCCGCCCCGGGGCCGGCCTGGGCCTGTTCATCGTGCATTCGGTCTTGCAGTTGCACCAAGGTACAGTACAAGCTCTGCCGCACAGCCCGCATGGCACGATCATGCGCCTGGTCATTCCCCAAGGTCTTGCCGAATGAGGTCCGCCGCCCATGCTGCCTGCCACTCTTGCCCTGGTCGACGACGACACCGAGTACTGCGAATTTCTGGCCCAGCATCTGCGCGGCCAGGGCGTGGAGGTCACGGCATACAGCGACAGCAGCGACCTGCTGACCGACGACGCACCCTATCGCTTTGATTTCTATGTACTGGACCTGATGCTGCCCGGGGTGGCTGGCACCGAGCTGCTGCGCATCATCCGCAAGCGCAGCCAGGCCGGCGTGCTGATTGTCTCGGGGCGCCTGGGGCCCGAAGTATTTGCCGAGGTCATCAACGCCGGTGCAGATATGTATCTGACCAAGCCCGTGACCTTCGAGCAGGTGGAACTGGCCGTGCGCGCCGTGCACCGGCGCATCATGACCACGGCCCGGACGGCCACGGCCTGGAAGCTGGACAGTCGCCGCAGTCTGCTGACCGCCCCCGATGGCCAGAGCGTGGAGCTGGGCGCCACCGACCTGATGCTGATGGAGTGCTTTTTGCAGGCCCAGGGCGAAACCGTCAGCCGCGACCATATCCGCAGCCTGCTGGCCCATACCAGCGCAGCCGAGTCCGACAACAACCTGCACGCCACCATCTACCGCCTGCGCCGCCGCATCGAAAGGGCGACGCCCGTGGCCGTGCCGCTGCAGTCCCAGCAGAAAGTGGGCTACCAGTTCCGCGCCCCCTTGATCGCGGCCTGATCAATCCGGCGCGAAAAACAAGAACGGGCCTCCAGGCCCGTTGCGTGTCTTCAGTCCGGCTGAATCACATGACGAACTTGGACTCCACATCCGAAACCTTGCGCCTGGCCAGTGCCAGGTTGGCACGGCCGTTGTCCAGCACGTAGTAGATGAAGATGCCGTTGATCTTCTCGGCAGGGCGCAGGATGTGATACTGCTTGCCCAGGGTGATCAGAATGTCTTCGATGCTGTCGTTCAGACCCAGGGACTTCATGGTCTTCATCTTGGCGCGCACCACTTCGGTATTGCCGGCGGCAGCCAGCTCCAGGTCCACGCCGGAACCTATGCTGCCCAGCAGCATGCCGCTGTTGTAATCCACCACTGCCGCGCACATGGCGCCATCCAGGGTCATCAGATCTTGCAGGCTTTCGTTCAGATTCGCCATCAGGAGCTCCTTGGTAAAGATTGGCTGGCCGATATCGGAAGATGCTCAATTTGTTTCAAGATTAACAAATCATTTCTGAGCGCGGATATCGACTTATGACAGACAAAGCCTTGTCATTTGATGGCGCGCACTTACTTCAAAAGCAAAGATAAGACGCGTAAAAACACCGTCCAATCTGCCGCCAGCTCAGGCCTGGCAAGCGATTGAAGCTATTGCTTCGGGAGAAACCTCGCGCCGCCTCCTTCAGGCTCTGCCATCCATTGCGGAGCCCGTCACCGCCGCAGCCGCCGCGCATACCGGTCAGAACTGACGAACTCTGGCGCCTTTGGTACGTAAAACGCATAAACCCCGGGGACTCCATATAAAAACATCATGAGTTCTGAACTATTTAGGCTATTTATGTACTCAAAAAATTCAAATACAGTCTCCACACATGCTGCCCGTGATGGGCAACGACTCCTGAATCCCGAGACATCACAACCAGAGGTTTCCAATGACTGATCGCACCCAAGTCCACGGCCTGCAAGTCGCCACCGAGCTGTACAACTTTGTGAACACGCAAGTGCTGCCTGGCACGGGCGTGGACCAGGACACCTACTGGAAGGGCTTCGACGCCATCGTGGCCGATCTGGCCCCCAAGAACGCAGCCCTGCTGGCCGAGCGCGATCGCCTGCAGACGCAGCTCGATACCTGGCACAAGACCAATCCCGGCCCCATCGCCGACATGGCGGCCTACCGCCAGTTTCTGACCAGCATCGGCTATCTGGTGGAGTCTCCCAAGGACGCCAAGGCCACGACCGAAAACGTCGACGCCGAACTGGCCATTCAGGCCGGCCCCCAGCTGGTGGTGCCCATTCTGAACGCCCGCTACGCGCTGAACGCCGCTAACGCCCGCTGGGGCTCGCTGTACGACGCGCTGTATGGCACGGACGCCATCAGCGAAGAAGGCGGCGCCGAGAAGGGCAAGGGCTACAACCCTGTGCGCGGCGGCAAGGTCATCGCATTCGCACGCAACTTCCTCGATCAGGCCGTGCCCCTGGCTTCCGGCTCGCACAAGGACTCCACCGGCTACGCCGTCGAAGGCGGCAAGCTGGTCGTGTCCCTGAAGGACGGCAGCAAGACCGGCCTGAAGGACGAAGCCAAGTTCATCGGCTACCAGGGCGATGCTGCGGCTCCCAAGTCGGTGCTGCTCAAGAACAACGGCATCCACATCGACATCATCATCAACAAGTCCACCCCCATCGGCAGCACCGATGCTGCCGGCGTGGCCGATGTGGTGGTCGAGGCCGCCCTGTCCACCATTCTGGATCTGGAAGACTCCGTGGCCGCCGTGGATGCCGAAGACAAGGTCAACGGCTACGCCAACTGGCTGGGCATTCTCAAGGGCACGCTGACCGAGTCCTTTGAAAAGGGCGGCAAGATCGTGACCCGTGGTCTGAACCCCGACCGCGAATACACCGGCGCCGACGGCAAGCCCGTGAAGCTGCACGGCCGCTCGCTGATGTTCGTGCGCAACGTGGGCCATCTGATGACCAACCCCGCCGTGCTGTGGGGCCCCGAGCAGAAGGAAATCCCCGAAGGCATCATGGACGCGCTGGTGACCACCGCCATCGCCATCCATGACCTCAAGGGCAACGGTGCCAACGGCATCAGGAACAGCCGCACCGGCAGCGTCTACATCGTCAAGCCCAAGATGCACGGCCCCGCCGAAGCCGCTTTCGCCAACGAGCTGTTCGGCCGCGTGGAAAAGGTTCTGGGCCTGCCCGAGAACACCGTCAAGCTGGGCATCATGGACGAAGAGCGTCGCACTTCGACCAATCTGAAGGCCGCGATTGCAGCCGCCCCGGCACGCGTCGCCTTCATCAACACCGGCTTCCTGGACCGCACCGGCGATGAAATGCACACCGCCATGTATGCCGGCCCCATGGTCCGCAAGGCCGACATGAAGACCTGCGCCTGGCTGCCCGCCTATGAAAAGAACAACGTGCTGGTCGGCCTGAACATGGGCCTGCGCGGCCGCGCCCAGATCGGCAAGGGCATGTGGGCCATGCCCGATCTGATGAAGGCCATGCTGGAGCAGAAGATTGCCCAGCCCAAGGCCGGTGCCAACACCGCCTGGGTGCCCTCGCCCACCGGCGCCACGCTGCACGCCCTGCACTATCACCAGATCAATGTGGCCGACGTGCAAAAGGGTCTGGAAAGCCCCAACGCCGACGCCGAGTGCGACGAGCTGCTGAACGCCATCCTGCAAGTGCCCGTATCCACCAACCCCAACTGGAGCGATGCGGAAAAGCAGCAGGAAGTGGACAACAACGTCCAAGGCATCCTGGGCTATGTGGTGCGCTGGATCGACCAGGGCGTGGGCTGCTCCAAGGTGCCCGACATCCACAACGTGGGCCTGATGGAAGACCGCGCCACGCTGCGCATCTCCAGCCAGCACATCGCCAACTGGCTGCAGCACGGCATCGTCACCGAAGCCATGGTGCGCGACAGCTATGCCCGCATGGCCAAGATCGTGGACGAGCAGAACGCCGGCGACGCCGCCTACAAGAGCCTGGTGGCCAACCCCGATGGCGCGGCTTACCAAGCTGCTCTGGATCTGGTGTTCAAGGGCAAGGAACAGCCTTCCGGCTACACCGAGCCTCTGCTGCACGCCTGGCGCCTGAAGGTCAAGGCCGGTGCCTGATTGCTGGGCAAGACCGCTCCTGAACAAGGAGTGGCTCCCGCTTGATACCAATGGACTTGAAAGACATTTCTACCCAAATCCATTGATTCAATAGCGCAAGCAGCTATCAAAATGCACTCCATGTCAGTACATCGAGTGCATTTTTCTTGGTCACGGCCCTAGTGGTGCGGTATGGCTTCTACACTGCTGCCATGCCCACCGATTCCCTCGTAGACGCCAGTCGCTGCCCTCTGTGCGGCCAGCCCAACCAGTGCGCCATCAGCGCCGGCCTGCCGCCGAACAGCTGCTGGTGCATGCAGACCCCGGTTTCCCGGGACGCGCTGGAGCGACTGCCCGCAGACGCACGCGGCAAGGCCTGCATCTGCCCCGCCTGTGCACGGCCGGTCGCCGACGATTCCACCCCTGCCTGATCCTGCGCTCACCGCCTTGCAGCTCGGGCATTCCACATCAGCAAGGAGACCTTGATGCCCACCTATCGCATTGAACTGTTTGAAGGCCGCAGCGTTGAACAAAAGCGCAAGCTGGCCGAAGAAATCACCCGCGTGACCACCGAGGTGCTGGGCAGCGCCCCCGAGTCCGTGGACATCATCATCACCGACGTGCCGCGCCACAACTGGGCCACCGGCGGCAAGCTCTGGTCGGAGCAAAGCTGACCGCCTGAATGCGCGGCCGGAACCGTCCCGGGACGGATCTTGGCCAGCCCGGCCTTATGATGGGCCTCTTTTCCCAACCCCAAGCCAGCAAGGAAACCTGCACATGCCCACCTACCATGTCGAAATGATGGAAGGCCGTACCGTCGAACAAAAGCGCAAGCTGGTCGAAGAAATCACCCGCGTCAGCGTTGAAGTGCTGGGCGGCTCGCCCGAATCGGTGGACATCATCATCACCGACATCAAGCGTCACGACTGGGCCACCGGCGGCAAACTCTGGCTGGACCGCGAATAGGCCATCGCCGCCCTCTTGCGCAAAGCAGCTTCGGCTGCTTTTTTCATGCCGGCTGGGCAGCGGTTGACGATCTCTGCCATACAGCACCATCATTGACGAGATCATCCATAGATTCTTGGGCTATAAAGCTTTTTTGCTTGAAAGATATGACGAAGCCATGTGCCAGCTGCTTGGAATGAACTGCAACACGCCTACCGATGTGCGCTTTAGCTTCTCAGGCTTCACGCAGCGCGCAGGCAACACCGGCGACCACACAGACGGCTGGGGCATCGCCTTCTTCGAAGACAAGGGCCTGCGCCACTTCGTCGATCACGAACGCGCCATCGACTCCCAGATCGCCAAGCTCATCCGCGAATACCCGATCAAGAGCACCAACGTCATCGCCCATATCCGCAAGGCCACTCAGGGCGTGGTCAGCCTGCAGAACTGCCATCCCTTTGTGCGCGAGCTCTGGGGACGCAACTGGGTCTTCGCGCACAACGGCGATCTCAAGAACTTCGCCCCCAAGCTGCACGCCCACTTCCAGCCCATTGGCAACACGGACAGCGAGCAGGCCTTCTGCTGGATCATGCAGGAGCTGTGGAAGTCCCATGCCGGCGTGCCCAGCATCGAAGAGCTGACCCACACCCTGCGCGAGCTGGCCGCCAAGATCGCACCGCACGGCACGTTCAACTTCCTGCTCTCCAACGGCGAAGCGCTCTGGGCCCATGCCACGACCCACCTCTGCTATGTCGAGCGCCGCCATCCCTTCACCCAGGCGCAGCTGTCCGACGAAGACCTCAGCGTGGATTTCTCCCGCGAAACCACCCCCCAGGACAAGGTGGCCATCATCGTCACCGCCCCTCTGACACAGAACGAGCAGTGGACCCCCTTCCAGAACGGCGAGCTGCGCGTGTTTGTGCATGGTCAGGCGGCGCCTTATTGAAGTGCGCCAGGCCGGCATTGAGAAATAAAAAGAGAGCGCTAGGCGCTCTCTTTTTATGGGTTTCCGGTATTTTTGCAACTGCAATGCTTTGACAGCGTACGACAGGCGCTCCTCGTTTCGAAGCACCCAATAAAAAACCCCGTAATCTTTCGACT
>NZ_JAEIJE010000030.1:0-36994 GCF_016772095.1 Comamonas sp. NyZ500
TACAACCCGAAGCAGTTACCTGTTCGGCAGAGCTTCACTTTCTTGCCGCTACAAATACAGGGGACCGCTGTTGGCCGCTCCCCGTCATACGCACCGGAGCAGCACCCTCCTCTGAGACAATCGCGCGATGACCGATGAATCACCGATCCACACCGTCCACAAGCGCGTTTGCCAAACCTTCCTGAGACACTGGAAGGCCCACAACAACGCCTACCCCAAGCTGATCAAGATGCCGCCGGAAGAGCTGCGGCAGTTCAACATCGTCAACTCCTTCGGCAAACCCAATGAGCTGTGGGGCGTCCCAATAGAAATCGACCCCAACACCACTGGCGTGATGATTGCGGTCGATGGGACGGAAATGCCTTTGGTCGAAGGCTACTGATCAAGCACCAGACGCAAAGACGGATATCGCCTTCTGCGGCCAAGGCGGCGTCCTGGCCGGCAGTGATATCCGAGCCGCGAACCAGGATGGAGCTGTCCGCCCCGCCCTTGACGCCGAACTTGCCCGCATCGTTGCCCACACTGGCATTGACCCCCACGGCCTGGCCGTCATAGTGGGCGCTGTTGTGCAGGTCGCTGGTGGTGAGCGCCCCGCCGGTGCTGAAGCGGTTCTTGTCCTGCTCCAGCGCTGTCTGGTTACTGGCGATAACGGCGCCCTTGAGGTCGGGCTTGTGTACTTTGGGCCGGGCCCGGCAAGCGTTGTGCGCTCCCCAGCACCCTTTTGACTTCCGAGCACAGGTCCGCTAACGACCCAGAACAGACATTCCACGAACGCCTGAATAAGCTGTGCCTTGAATCAATGGTCGTTAGGGCTTACAACGAAAAGTCCCGACTGTGACATTGCTTGTACTTTCGTCCGCTACCGCATAGGCATGGACTGTGATCGCGAAGTCCGGTTGATATGGAATGCACCAAGAACGCTTGCGCGTTTCTCAATGGCTCAAATTCATGGGCTGGGACACTGACGTAGCCGTACTGACCAGCCCGATCTCCCCGATTCATCACCTTTACGATTTCTTCTGATACCCGGATGAAGTGATGAACCAGCAAGTCGTCCCGTACTGCAACGCGCACGTTGTCTTTGGCAAGGCCAGCATAAGTCAAAGCAGGATCTGGAACGAAAAGAATGGTTTCCTCGCCATGTTGCTTGGGAGTAATTTCGACCAGTTCTCCTTCAGGGGACACCCACACAGCATGAAACTCTGCCTCAACTAGGACGTAAGGCCACTCCCATATTTGCCAACCGCACAACATGCGGCCACCGGCATGAGAAATTTTTGCCTCCACGTTTGGAAAACACTCATTGACCTTTGCTCCGTCCTGCGGTCGAACAGCTAGGTATTTAGCATCTCGACCAGGAGCGACTTTGGCGATCAGTTGCCTGATGTGCTTCGTGATCTCTTTTGGGGTGCTCGTGTGCACTGGCATAGCGATGCAATTTCGGCTTGAACGCATTGTTGGGCTCAAGGATGTTTGCCAGCCAATTTTTGTAGCTTGTAAATAGCTTCAAGCATAGGGTCGGAAAAGTCATCCGACAGCCTCCCATAGTTGTCCAATGCCCTAGAGAGCATTACAAATGCATCTCCCGGAAGAAATTCAACTTCCTGCTCGTTAGGATCGTTGAAGTGTTTGAGCGAATTTCGTACAAGGTTTGCTTCGTTTGCTGTGTCTTTGTAAGTCCGCGAAGGATCCTTGGCTTTTTCTGCCTCGTGAATTGCCTTCAAGGAGCTGACGCCGCCAGATCTATTTAGCTCCACACCTAGGATTTCTTCTGCTGCGCCGGCCAGCGTTAGCATCGATACTAGGTCTCCACCGTCCAGGTAGAGCTTGCAGGCTTGCTGTAATTGGAAGCGAGCGATTTCAATTTTCGACACTTTCATTGTGCTATCACCGAGTCTGAAGTGGATAATCACTAGATTTAGGAGAGATGCCGCAGGCATTTCTAGTTCATCTAATACTGTATGAGTTTGCAGCTCGACGGGCAAATTAACTGTTGCCGCGTTTAGACAAGCCTAGAGATTGAGATCTCAGTCTTTTGTGCGTACAGAAGGCCAATGACCGAATGGCCGCTTCTGGCCTTTCCCAGTCATACGCACCGGAGCAGCACCCTCCTCTGTGACAATCGCGCGATGACCGATGGATCCTCGATCCACATAGTCCACAAGCGCGTTTGCCACACGTTCCTCCGGCACTGGAAGGCCCACAACAACGCCTACCGTTGTGCGCTACCCAACACCCTTTTGACTCCGAGCACAGGTCCGCTAACGACCCGTTGTTGTCGTTCGCGCCTCGGTTCCCAATGTCTGCTGCCGACATAAGCGGTCGTTCCCTGACGCCAGACCCTGTGCGTCACCGCTACAAGGCTGAGTCCCCCGCCAGCTGTCGTTCGCATCGACCAGCAAACGACCCATAGCAGACACTTAAATCACTAACGATTGAGTTCGATGGCGCTGTTAGGCGTCCGCTGGAATGCAAGGTTCGGTCTTCTTGGCCTACTGAAAGAAAATCTCATCGAGCGACTCATACAGATCAACTGATGTTGGGAGATCATCGTTCAGCCCTGAACTGAACGAACAAACCCATACTGGCTTACCCAGCCGCATGCATTCCTCAACCAATGGAAGATAGTCACCATCGCCACTAAGCAGCAATAGCGTCTCGGCAGAATTCAGGTGAGCAGCGCGCATCATGTCAATGATGATATAAATGTCGACGTTGCGGGTCTTTCGACTCTTTGCTTGTTTATGGAAAACACGGGGAACCAGTTGGCCGGTGGCTTCAGGGACGTCACCGTACTCGTGCGTAAAGTCGAATGTGGTTGCGGCAATTTGAGATTTGAGCGACTTGATTTTCGGCTGATCACCACTTGCACTCGTGTAGTAAATTGCCCGCTGGATATCCATGCATGACCAAGTTGTAATGTCCGGGTGCCAGACGAACACATCCGGAATGTGGATGACGTCTTTCTTGGGATTGCGGCCAGCTTCGACCATAGCCTGATAGCGCATGACCAAGTTTTCACCGTCTGCAAAGACAAAGGTCTTGGGAATCGACATAGACACCTAACTAGATTTAGACGATAGACAAAAAATCTTGTCGTTCTCGTAAAACTGAATCTATTCGGATTTATGGGAGTGAGCAATCGCAAGCAAACTTTTTAGTCAAACCTAAAAATTTCGGGATTGGAACTTATTGCAAGTAGTCCAAAGACCGATGATTGGATGTTCTCTTCTGGCCGAACGGCGACTGTCGCTGTTCGACCCTGAGCCGCCATCCAACTAGAAGCTGAGAGCAGTCGCTGATTGGTCAGCTTGGTTAGAAAGATTTCTGTTTCCTGCAACCGCTGTCTCGGAGATGCCGCAAATCGTGCTATTCCACGAACATGCACACCCATTGCACGTAGGCTTGTTCAGTGGGTAGGCTATAGTGTTTGTAACGAATTCGCTCACGGATTTGGTCCAGCAACCACGTGACGCACAACACATGAGGGGAGGCGGGTTTCATGGCTGAATTTAGTACTGTATTTTCATACATAAAACTTACCTTCAAGCTAGGCTACAAGCCCTTTTCCGCGTTTTTTGTACCAATTTAGACCGCAAGCGCCAGCTATTACCTGCGGCTTGGTGCGGTCTACATTACGTTAGAAGACAAGATGACGAAGCGCGAAGCAATCCACAAAGAACTTGCAGCCATCTACAAGCAAGGCGCGACTTTGGCTGTCTCTTTCCAAAAGAAGGAAGATAAGCAATTCCACTACGACTACCAAAGCTGGTACACAAAAGCGCTAAAGGCTGTCGCCTCGTTAGCTCCGGATCGACATGCTGAGTTTCGTGGTTACTATGAGGTAGATCCGAAGAGGAAGTCGCTTGGATACGGGACTTACGTCATTCAGGACTATCTGAAGGGTGTTGCACCTGGCGGGTATCAATACGAGGGCTTCGACACTCGTAAGCAGGTACTGCAATGCTTCCTCAATCAGTTGACGATTCTGAATGCAGTTAAAGAGCGGATTGACTCAGTCTTGTCGAATATCGAGGGCGAGCTTTACGCAGAGTTGCAGGACAACGAAGTAGCGGTTGCTAGGCAACTACTAAAAGTGAGTCCCAGAGCAGCAGGTGCACTGGTTGGTGTTCTTATTGAAGGTCATCTGCAGAAAGTGGCTAATTCGCATGGAATCAAGATTGCCAAGAAAAGCCCTACGATCGCCGATCTCAACGACCCGCTCAAAGCCGCCTCTGTGATCGATACTGCGAGCTGGAGAAAGATCAGTTTTCTAGCTGACCTTCGCAATCTTTGCTCGCACAAAAAGGATGTTGACCCTACTAAGGAGCAAGTGGAAGAATTGATTGCGGGGGCCGAGTGGTTAACTAAGAATGTATTCTAACTATTCATTCCACCGGACTGCCTTCGGCAGTCGGTGAATTCAAACGTTGAATGTCTGCTTCTTGATTCCATCAACGACGGTTCATGGCCGTCCCCAGTCATACGCACCGGAGCAGCACCCTCCTCTGAGACAATCGCGCGATGACCGATGGATCCTCGATCCACACAGTCCACAAGCGCGTTTGCCACACGTTCCTCCGGCACTGGAAGGCCCACAACAACGCCTACCCCAAGCTCTGATCAAGACTAACGCTTACTGCACATCGATTTATACAATGGTGTCCTTTTAAGCAAGAACGCCTTTGTAGATGTATCCAACACTAAAAATAGCAATAATACCCCATGACACCACGTATAAGAAATATCTAGCCTCATGACTTCCATTAATTTTCACATTCTCTATCATCTTCGGAATGGAAATCATACTTCTCCCATTTAGAAATGCATATATATTCCATGAAAACAGAAATAAAAAACCTAAATATCCAATAAAATTCTCCCACTCTTTAAAGAAATATACAGAAATAAATAAACCAAAAAATATAGCAATTATATGAATATTTTTTTTAATTTTCACTTTTCTTTCTCATTCCTAAAATATCAACTTTAAATCTCTCGACGAATGCACTCCATCCTCCAGATAGATCAATAATGGCAATTGCTCTTGCTGCATTTGCAGGAGTATGCCCAAGAATATCCACAAATAATTTTTCCCCTCCTTTCTGCGATCCATATTTCAGCAACTCATCAAGAGCATTGCTATCAGTAAATGCGCTCCCCGCCGATGCAACCAGTCCAACAGCCGCAAGTGTTTGACCAGAAGCCCCAGCGGGAGTCATCAGCGTTGCATAGTTAGCGCCTGTACTAATGTCTTTAAATATCTGTGCATCCATAGCCTTGATATACGCTTGAGTTCCAGGGTCGGAACTATCCAAATTAGACCCCAAGCACTCTGGTTTCGCACATGGAAAATATTTTGGTTGGTATTTTTTTCCATCTAAAATGAAGATTTGACTATAGCGGCCCTGCTCATCCAATGGAGCTCCAGTCAGCCGATCTCTTGGCGTCGAGGCAAGTGCATTACCATTTGACGATGGCATATACCAGTCATATTGACCTGCAGTGCTGCTTTGGATGAATTGCAATAAATCAGCTGCAGGTTGCTTCGGTACGACTTGAACCATTTGGCCTGCACTACCAATGGTCCATACAGCTCCACTGTCATAAATCGCATCGCGCTCACTGGGATCAACAACCATACCTGCCACGATACTTTCCCCTGTTTCAGTATTTCCCGCGACTCGCAAGGCATCTTCTATTTGTGTCACTGTGTATTTCCCATTGCTTCTTACTGCGAGAGTACGAGCCAACAGGCGTTCACTTGGATGCAGCTGCCGATTGTTCATATCCGAATTGAAGGCCGTGGCCGCGCCTGCCGCAGATCCACCGCTGGCTACTGCACCAATCGTCGTGGCTGTTGCGCCGCCCGCCAAGCTAGCAAGCACTTTAGCGGCTCCCTCTCCCAATCCTGCATTTTGAAGTGCACTCTGGAATCCCTCCTGCAATTGGTCAATATAAGGAGCCGCTGTACTGGCTGCAGTGGCGCCCATTAAGCCCTGTACTCCTCCTGACAGTCCTCCCACCACAGCATGCATGGCGACACGGTAGGCTCCCCCCTCGCTCCACTTCGCCGCTTCTACGGGGTCCGAGTCCTTGAGTTCGTTGTACTTCCGGCCTGCATAGTCCCCCACGGCCTTGCTGGCCTGCTTCCCAAACTCCGCCGTGATCGCCACCTGCGCATCGATCTCGCGCTGCACCTTGTTCTGATCAAATATCCGCTCGATGCCCGTGGCATCGCCCGTGCGCACGCTCTGGTCGCCTGCGATGCCGGAGATACCCGCCGTGGTGGTGCCTTGGGCGCTGCCGCTGTCCTGGCCTACGCCGGCTCCCACGCCCTTGACGCCGAACTTGCCCGCATCATTGCCCACGCTGGCATTGACCCCCACGGCCTGGCCGTCATAGTGGGCGCTGTTGTGCAGGTCGCTGGTGGTGAGTGCGCCTTCGGTATTGAAACGGTTCTTGCCCTGCTCCACTGCCGTCTGGTTACTGGCGATGACGGCGCCCTTGAGGTCGGTGTCGCCCTTGACGCTGACCTGGAAGCCGCCGTCCCCTGCCTGGATGCCGCTTTGCTCGGTGACGCTTTGGTAGTTGCTGTTGACCTTGCTCCGGCCGGCATTCAATCCGCCGCCGATGGGCACGCCTGCGGGGCTGATGGTGAGGCTGCCACCGGCCGACTGGTTGCGGCTGGCGTAGCTGCTGCTGTCTTGCAGGCTTTCGATATTGAGATCGCCCCCCACTTCGGCCACCACCTGCTTGCCGCTGACCACAGCCCCCTTGAGGTCGGTGTCGCCGCCGGACTGGAGAGTGACGCTGTTGCCTGCCGCTATGTGGGTGTTGGTGTGGGTGAGATCGTCACCGGCCTGGTTGCCACGGCCTTTGCTGGCACTGACGGTAATGCCGGTCTGCTGCCCCACGCTCACGCCGATGCTGCCGGAGCTTGAGCTGCTGCGGCCGCCGAGGCTGGCCGTATTTTGAGCAGCCTGCAGACGGATATCGCCTTCTGCGGCCAAGGTGGCGTCCTGGCCGGCAGCGATATCCGAGCCGCGAACCAGGATGGAGCTGTCCGCCCCCGCCCCCTGGGCAAGGATGTTGACATTGCCGCCGGCTTTGACGGTGCTGCCGCGTGCGCTGTCGCTGGTTTGTGCCGTGTTGCTCTGGCTTTTGCTGGAGCCCAGGCTGATGGAGATGGAGGCAGCCTTGGTGGGGTCGCCGCCAGCCAGCGCCTGGGCAGCGCCCTGCAGCTCGCCCGCAGAGTTCTTGACGTTCAACGCCGTCGCCGCTGCAGCCAGGGCCTGCATGCGGCCGCTGCTGGTGTTGCGGGCGGCATCCGCCATGTTGTCGGCTGTCTGTATGGCGCTGATGACGGGGCTGCCGATGCTGACGCTCAAGCCGCTTTGCTTGAAGCGTTGCTCGGTGGCGGAGCTGCCGGTTTCGCGGGCCTCGACGATCTGAACCTCTTTGGCCACGACGTTGACATCACCGCCAGGAGCCATGACATCGCTGCCGACTTGCTTGTAAGCATTGCCCGCAACGATGTTGACATCGCCGCCCACGCTGCCAACCGTAGATGCAGCGGCCGTGGTGCGGGTGCCCGTCTGATCGGCACTTTGCATACGGCTGCCGATGGTGAAGCCGATGCCTCCGCCGCCGCCAAAGATGCCGCTCTTGGTTTCCTTGCGGTAGTGCTGTTCGCTGGAGGTTTCCTGGGCTGCGGCGATGGTGACGTCTCGGCCCGCCAGCAAGCTGGTTCCCGTGTCGGAGACCACATGGCTTGCCGTCACGGCAATATCACGGCCGGCGTTGATAGCAACCGTATCTCCCCCCAGATTGCTTCCAACTGTCGTGGTGCTGTGCAGTTGCTCCCGCGTGGTGACGGTCTTGCTTGAGAGGAAGCCTTTGTTGGTGTGCTGATGCGCCTCGTCCAGACTCTGGCTTGCCTGGCCTGCACTGATCTGGATATCGTTGCCGGCGGACAGGCTCAAGGCCTTGCCTGCATCGATGGTGGCTGCCTTGGCATTGATATCCTGACCTGCGCTGAGGGTCACGCGGCCAGCGCCGGTGATCTGGGTGCCCACATCCAGCGTGCTCGACTGGCGCAAGTAGTTCTTGCTGTCCCAGTTGATATCCTGGCTGCTGCCGACCGCAACCGTGTTGAGGTTCAGCTTGTTGCCAGCGGTGAGCACGGTGGCGCCGGTGCCCGCATTCTGTATCTGCGCAGCCGTGAGATTGAGGTTGTTGCCCGCACTGGCGACCAGCACGCCGGCCGGCCCGGATACATAGATGCCCGCGACACGATCGATCCCTGTCTGGGTAAAGCGGTTGCCGCCTGCCTGGTTTTCGCTGCTTTGCGTGGTGGTTGTGAGGTTCAGGTCACGCCCTGCGGACACCGTGGCCGAGTCCACGCCCTTGATCATGCCTGCGAGGTTGTCAAAGTCCTGCCGGGCTGCAAGCTTGACGTCGTTGCCGGACATCTGGCCGCCCAGATTCTGGATGTTCTCGGCCGTGATGCTCAAGGTGTTGCGGCCCACAATGCTGCCGCTGTTGACGACATTGCCGGAAAGGTTCAGGTTCACATCCGAGCCTGCCAGCAAGGTGCCTGTGCCGTCCAGGTCGCCGGGCTTGACCCTTACATACACTTGCGGAACCAGAACGCTTTGCCTGGAGCCATCGGGTAGCGTCACTTCCTTGGTGACCAGCCAGACGATGTCGCTGGTCAGTTGCGCCACCTGTGTCGCGCTGAGCTCTATACCTGGGCGCAAGCCTTGCGCCTGGGCGAAGGTTGCGCCGTTTTGCAGCAAGTCTTTGTATTGCTCGTCATTGCTGGTGTAGTTGCCCAGGAATCGGCGGCCCGTGAGCTGCCCGATTTGCTGCTGCACCAGTTGCTGCTCATAGAACCCGTCGCCCAGTCGCTTTTGAACGGTGCCGGGGTCCATTTGCAGAGCCTGGAGCATGTAGTCCGAAGACAGCCAGTTTTTATATTGCGTGAACCTGGGGTCTGTCTCGACCAGGTATAGCGCGCCTGCTTCAGGGCGCTGGCGATACAGGGAGGCCCCAGGTATCCGGGTGTTGGGCGGGGTGGTGCGAATATTGAATTGAGAGGACGCTGATCTGGCATTGGATGCATCCGCAGCCGTACTCTCGGGGGTCGCGGCTGCACCAACCTTGGCAGAGGCCTGCGCTTGAGCGCTGCTTTCTTGCGCCGCCACGCCCGCTACGGCATTGCTTGTGATCTGCCCCTGGGTCTGCGTTGCAGTGGCTGCACCGGCAGCCGGGCCGGCCTGCGTTCCCTGAACGACACCAGGAGCCACGGAATGATGGATGGCATCCACCGCGCCCGCTGCAGATGCCTGTGCCTGCACCGCAGAAATGGCGCTGGCCCCAGGCGCTGCGCCGGTCGAGGGGTTCGCAGCGTGCTCCGTATAGGTGTAGGAGGCCAGTGTCTGCGTCTTGATTGCGCCTGCAGGTGCATAGACCGAGCCGCTGTACTTGCGGTTTGGAGTGCTGGAGCCGCCCTTCCATGTGCTGTAGACATAGCCTTGATCGACGGATTTGACATCCACGGTCGTAGCTCGGTTGTCGAGTGAGCCACCCATTGCACTGATGGTGCCGCCGGCCAAGATGGTGCTGTCCTGATTCAGGAGCTTGCTGGATGAATTCGATCCATTCCATTGCAGATTGCCGCCTGCCAGGATTTTTCCGGGGGAGGATTGCGTCACTTGCACACTTTGCTCGGTGCGGCTGTAGTCGTAGAAGACAAACGCCCCAATCCAGCGATTGCGAATATCCTGATAGAAGGCATCCAGCTTCGCGTCCAAGGCGGCATCCGCTGCATTGCGCGCGTCCAGCCGCGGTTTGTAGGCGTTGTATTCGTCCACGTGAGCCTGGGTGACCTGAGCATACCGGCCCCCGCTATCCCAGCTTTCGATGGTGTGATAGCCCACTGTGCAGCGTGCCAGAGCGGCGCAGGGATTGGTGCTGCTTAAAACAGGCGCAGGCCCGGTATAGGGCTGCACGCCAAAGTCGCTCCAGATTCGATGGTCGGCTGCGTAGTGCGCTCCTTTGACAAGTTCACCGCCTGTCCAGAACCCTATGGTGCGATCCCCGCTGTAGTGCATATACCCCTGGACCCGCTGGCCGTTGTCATCGACATAGCTGGGGTTGTAGTAAGGCGCATATTTCTCGAACGGATATCGCTCAGAAGGCAGGAGCAAGCCTTTGTAATACTGATCGAAGGCTGTGGTTTCACCGGTAGTGAATGAGCAGGTTTCTCCGCCCATGCTGCAACGCCAGTCGTTGCCGCTGACCACGAAACTAATGTCCTTCGAGCCGGAGCCTCCAACATTGCCATTGGAGATCAGCAGAACGTCGCTGCCCTTGTAGCGCTGGCCGTTAGGTGCTTGAAATTCAACAATCTTTTGAGGCTGGCCATCAACCAATGTCCACTGCAGATGCTCATTGGTATTGCGAACCTGGTCATGCCCCAGCACCATGCTGGCGGCGGACTCCAGCGTGGCGCTGTTGTTGTTGAGCGTCTGCCCTGCGCCTGTGGCATGCCAATTTGAATCAAGCGCCCCACCAGTGAAGAGATTTCCTGCGCTATAGATCAGTGCGTTTTCCCGGTTGGTGATGTTTTGAACGCCCAGGTCCATGCGCTCTCGCGCAGCAATCGTGGCTGCCTGGGTGATGCCTGCAACCGTTTCTTCCTGGTTGGTCAGCGCGCTGGCTGCAATCGCTACCCGGTCACCATAGATGCGGCCGGTACCAACGTTGTTGACATTGCCAGCCTGAATGCGGGTGTCCGCACCGTCGATCAGCCCGCGATTGGTCAAGGTGTTGGCTATCGTGAGCTGGGTTGTTTGCCCACTCAGCAGCTCGCCCGTGGCCTGGTTGTCCAGGTTGCTGGCGTTGACGGTCAGACTCTTTCCGGCCTGGACGGTGACAGGGTTTGTCAATGTGCCCGTGGTTTGCAGCTGCAAGTTGCCACCAGCCTGCAAGGTGCCCGCAAGGGTATGGTCGCCTTGCAAATGCAGGCTTACGTCACCGCGCGAGGCAATCTCTCCTGCGCCGTTCAGGCTGCCTGTGCGAAGGTCCACCTTGTGATCGGCAACGATTTGACCCGCGTTGTTGCTGATGTTCAGTGTGGGAGTGGCGGCCTGATCGGCGGTAACCTTCAGTTGATTGCCGGCGCTGAGCTCACCACGATCATTGATCAGTCGGCCATCGCTCAGAATCGTCAAGTCCTGGCCTGCACGCACAGCCCCCTGGCTGTTGTCCAGCTTGGCAGCGGTCACGGAAATCGTGCTGGCTTCCAGGCCCAGCGCTTGTGCGCTCCCATCGCCGTTCAAAGCCAGGGTGTTCTGGTTATCGATAGCTCCGGCCTGAATCGTCAATGCCTGCCCTACCCGGACCAGCCCTGCCTGATTGGTCAGAGTGCCGCTACCGACGCTGATATCTGCTCCTTGCACCGCAAGAATCTGGCTGCCCGCGTTGTCGATACCTGTTGATTGCAGATTGAGCTGTGCACCGCTGTATATCTGCGCAGCCTGAGCATTCTTCTCGGTGTTGTCGATCGCGCCGCTGCTTGTGATGTTCAGGTCGGTCTGGGCACTGATCAGACCGCCTTGGTTGTTCAATGTGCCACTGTGAATGTCCAGTTGTGCGCCGGCGACCAGGCCCAGAGCACCTGCGCTGCTGCGGCTTGCCTGGTTGCTCAGCGATTGCTGGTGGGTGTCAATGCCGAGATTGCGACCTGCGGCCACCAGGCCTGCATCGTTGTCCATCTGGCCGGTCGACAGGATGGCGTCTCGTCCCGACACGATCTTGCCCTGGCCGTTGTGCAGTTGATTGCCCGCGCCGTCCAGTGTGAGCCGAATATCGTTTTCAGCCTGGATCAGGCCTGCAGCGTTCTTGACGGCATTCGTTGTGGTGTGAAGATTGAGGTCGCCCTGAACTGCAACCAGGGTGCCCTGGCTGTTGTCCCAAGCCGTGGCCGTTGCCGTCACGCTCTGCTGCCCTGCGACCATGCCGCCGGTGTTGTCGACATTCGCAGAGCTGGTGAGCGCGGTTGCTCCGTTGCCGATGATTTTTCCGCGTGTGTTGTGGAGTCCGCCCGTATCCACGCGAAGCTGGCCGGAGCCAGCATGACCGATCATCCCATCCGTGTTGTCAAGCACCCCACCGGAGACCACAGCGAAGTCCTGCGCATTGGCAACGATGCGCCCCGCACTATTGTTGATAGCGCCAGCACTGCGAATGCCTGCAACAGGGTTGGCGGCTCCGGAAGCCGTATCCGTCTGCTGGATGACGCCTTCGGTATTGTCTATCTCGCCGACATCGATGCTGAGCTGCCCACCACTGAGCTGCGCCTTGGAGCTGTCGAGTTTTTGCCCGGCGGTGGTGGAAATACTCAGCAATCCGGGTGTGCTGATCCTGGCCTGAGCAGCTTGAATATCTCCCGTCGTCGCGCTCAGCGTCACGTCTGCACCGGTGCTTCCAGTGGTGCTGCCTTGAAGATCGAGGCTGGCGGCTTTCAGGTTCAATAAGCCTGTCGCCAGTGCCTGCCCATTGGTTTGCAGGCTGCCGGATGTCACTGCCGTCAAGGCGCCGCTGCCACTCAGTTGTCCATTGGCAGCCATGCCGGCCGACAGAACGTTGCCAGCACCGCCGGCAAAGCTGTCTGCAGTGAGCGACAGATTTTTGGCCGCGGCAATGGTGCCTTGATTGCCAACCGCGCCGGCCACATCCAAGGTCTGCTCACCTGCTGCGTACAACGTTGCGCTGTTGTCCAAGCTGGTGGCCGTGGTTTTGAGATCCTTGGCAGCATAGAGGTTGCTGCTGTTGGTGATGGCTTGGGCATTGACCGTGAGGTTGCCGCCTTGGCTTTGAATGCCTGTGGCGCTTCCTGAAGTGCCTGTACGGGTGTTGCCCAGGTCTGCGCTTGTCAGTTGCAGGTCGCCATTGGAGGAGATCAGTCCATCGCTGTTGCTGACATTGCCGCTGCTGGCCAAAGACAAGGTTCCGTTGCCAAGGATCTGTCCACGGGTATTGTCAAGGCTGGACGCCTGCAGTGCTCCGTGCCCTGAACCGGCATGGCTGATCAGTCCATCTGTATTGTCCAGCGCACCAGATTGAAGCTTGATATTTGCAGCATTGACAACGATGCGCCCGGCGTTGTTGTTCAGTGCGCCGCCCCTCAGATTGATGTCCAGATCAGCGCCCCCGGACTGTTCAATGCTTCCTTGATGGTTGTTTAACTGCCCAACCTGAATTTGCAATTGCTGGCCAGCCAGGCGGCCTGCGGTGTTGTCCAGCGCTTGGCCGGCAACCGTGTTGGCGGTAATGGACAGCTTGCCTGGCGTGCTGATGTGTGAGCCCGCCGTGACAATGCTGCCCTGGGCGGCACTCAGATTCACATCTGCATTGGCACTGCCTGCTGTTGCACTTTCCAGATCCAGGCTGGCGCCGCCGAGGTTGACATTGTTTGCAGCCAATGCCTGGCCGGCTGTCTGCAATCCAGCCGAAGTGGTGACATTCAAAGTCCCTGGATTGACGAGTTTTCCGTCCGCAGCCATGCCTGCAGCCAGCACATTGCTGCCGGCGCCTGCAAACGAGGCAGCTGTCACGTTCAGGTCCTGGGCAGCGGCAATCGTCCCGCTGCTCGTGATTGCACCGCTCGCATTCAGCGTCTGCGCGCGTCCTGCGTAGAGGGTGCCGCTATTGCCAAGGCTGGAAGTGGTCACAGCCAGGTTCTTCGCGGCCTGGATGTTCCCGCTGTTATCGAGCTGCTGAACGTTCAGATGGACATCGCCCGTCTGGCTTTGAATGCCTTTGGCTGTGCTTGCCGCAGGGGTGGCGCCATTGATCAATTGAGCACTGGTAATGTCGAGTTGCTCGACCGCAGAGATCAATCCATCTGTGTTGTCAAGCTCGCCCGCCTTGATGCTGAGCTGCGTTGCGCTGATCTGTCCGAGGGTGTTGTCTAGGCGCTGGCTGCTCGATCCGTCGACTCGGATGGCCAAAAGACCTGCGCTGCTGATACGGGCGCCGCCCGTCTGGATGTCGCCGCTTTGAGCCGTCAGGCTCATATTGCCTGCTGTGCTTGCCGCGCTGCTCTGCCTGAGGTCCAGGCTTGCGGCATCAAGACTGACGTTGCCTGCTGCCAGAATTTGCCCGGCGCTCTGCAAATGTGCGGATGCAGTTGCGGTCAGGACACCAGCTCCGGCAAGCTTGCCATCAGCGCCCATGCCCGCAGCCAGTACATGGGTGGCTGCGCCATTGAAGCTGCCTGCTTTCACCGTCAGGTTCCGGGCTGCGCCAATCGTTGCACTGCTGCTCATGCCGCCATCAACTGTCAGTGCCTGGCTGCCTGCCGAATACATGACTCCGCTGTTGTTCAGGGTCGAGGCATGTGTCTCAAGTGCCTGCGCCGCATGGACGCTGCCGCTATTGCTCAAGGCCTGGGCTTGCACATACAGGGAGCCATTGCTCACAATGCGCGCACCATCCGCGACAGCCGGTTGATTGCTGCTTCGGGAGTCATTGAGGAGCTGGCCTTGGCTGCTCAAGTTGAAGCTTCCGCCACCGGCATGTAGCAGCTGGCCTGCCGTGTTATCGATGTTCCGGGCCGCAATGTTCAGGTTACCGGCTGCTGTTTGAATCAGGCCAGCTCTGTTGTCCAGATCCTCTTGCAAAGCGATTGTCTGGTCACTGCCGCCGCTTTGGATGATCTGTCCACCGACATTGCTCAGAGCGTTGGCATGGATGCCGAGACTGGATGCCTGCACTCGCGCGCCATCTGTCGTGAGTGTCTGGCCCGTTTGCAGAGTCATTTGCTCAGTTGCCAGCAACTGACTGCCTTTGGCTTGCAAATCACCTGTTGTGGCATGCAGTTGCAAGGTTTTAGCCTGCTGACGAGACGAAGACAGGTCAAGGCTTGCAGCTCGCATCTGCACATTGCGGGTGGCCAGCGCCTGGCCTGAGGTCTGCAGCTGTGCATCTGCATGCACGCTCAGATTTTTATCCCCGAGCAACCGGCCATCCGTTTGCAAGCCAGCCGCCCAGACTGTTGCATCTCGGGCCTGAATCTGCGCTCCAGCCCCTGCAGCCTGAATGGAGACATCACCCGATGCAGCCACTGTGCCGCTGTGTGCCTGGCTCGCCTGCGAACTCAGCTGGACATTGCCGCCGCCATAGATGGCACCGCTTTGCTCTACCGCGCCACGCGTGTTCACGACAACATCGGAGCTGGTGGATTGGATGGAGCCGCTGTTGTTGAGCCAACCTTCACTGTTCAAGGTGAGGCTGCCGCTACCGGCTTGGAGCAGGCCGGAGTTTCGAACACCCAAGCCAGACTCGGTGCCTACGATAAAGATCTTGCCCGCATACATGCCGCCCAATTGAGCGACGTCCAGGGCGAACCGGGGTTTCGCAGGCTCTGCGCCTGTCGCACTGGGCTTGCTTTGCTGGACATTGCCATCGGTGGCAATCTGGTTGACGCCTGTGACGACCTTGAGGTCTTGAGCCCACAGCCCGGCGTTCAGCGAGATGGCTCTTGCAAGGATGTTGGCGTAATCTGCCTTGGTGGCATCAAGCCCATTGCCCTGGATGCTGATGAGACCGCCTTGCACATTCAAGCCGTCAACCGCTCCATTGGCTCCGTACAGCGGTCTGCCCGTCGTCAGGGTCACGCCTGCTGCATTGATGAAGGACAGGCCATCGACCACCAGACCCGAAGGGTTGGCGATGATGACGTCGGCCCGCCGGCCTGCCACTTCCAGCGGCCCCATCAGGCGGGATTGGGCCGCTGAATTGACTTCGTTGACGATGACTCTGGCGCCGCCGTTGGCAAGCCATGGATTGCCTTGCACCCAGCCACCAATCTGGGTTTGCACATTGCTGCGGCTGTTGTTGAGGATGGCGCCTTTTTGCCCGATGTCGAACTGCTGGTAGGTGTTGCGGCTCACGCCACCCGCAGAAGGGGTCTGGATGTTGACCGTGGGCGTGCCGTTGGCTGATTCCAGAACCGTGGGGCGCTGACGGTTGGGGGCCGAGGGATCGGCAATGATTTGCGCAAAACCGGCCGGAGCCCCCAGAGCCAGGGCCAGCATGCCTGCTGCTTTGGCTGCAGCAAAGCACGGGAAATCGCAGAGGAAGGATTTGGCAGTGCGCAAGCTGCCCGCCGACGAGGCACCTGAGCCGGCAACCCCTGTCTGTGTGCTGCCATTGCCGGCCTTGCCTTCGCTGGAAGCTGTTTCCTGCACCACCATCCGGATGCCACGCGCTTTGTTGAAGATAACGCGATGAAGATTCTTGTTCATGACGACGCCTCAGAAGCTGTAGGCCAGGCTCAGAGCCAGGTTGGTGTGGGAGGTTCGGAAGTGCTCCGGCTTTTTGACAGGCGTTGCCACAAAGACTTCATAGGAGAGCTTGCGCCAGGCCCCGCGCAGGCCGATGGCCGCGCCGGTCAATGAATGACCCACCAGGTACTTCGCAGAGGGCCCGCTGACATGGCCGGTATCCAGGCCCAAAAAGGCTTCGGCATTGCCCGCAGCGCCCAGACTCAAAGGGGTGCTGAGTTCGTTGCGCCAGTACCAGCCACGCTCCGCCAGCAAGGTGCTTTCTCCATCGAAGCCCCGCACGGTGTAACGGCCGCCGATACCGAGGCGGTCTTGCGGCGTCAGCGGCGTCTTGTTCCACTGGCCATGCCAGTTGCTGCTGAACCTGAGTTTGGTGCCGCCCAACTCGAAGGGCTTGGACAATGCCAGATCGGCAATGAAGAGCTTCATGCGCGAAGTGCCTTCACCAAAGGGCTCCTCTGGCGCGTGCAAGGCCGCAAAAGCACCTGTGCCTCGCTTGTAGGCCAGATTGGCATCCAGAACGGCATTGCCCAGATAGCTGTGCTGGTTCAGGCTCAGCTCAAAGCCCGAGGTGCGCCTGCGTTGGACATCGATTTCCACATCGTCGATGTAGTTGTTGGAAGTCCGCTGGAACGCCTTGATGCCAACCGTTGTCTTCGAGGAGGCATTGCGAAACACTACGCGGCTTAGCTTGAGATCCAGGTTGCTGGATTCGCCGCTGTAGGTGTAGTTTTGATAGGCACCGGCCACGCCTTGGTGGTACTTGTTATAGGAGCCGGACACAGCTGCCAGCCAGTACCCCAAAGGCACGGAATACTGCGCTGCACGGGTCTCGGTGCCACGGTTGCCGCCATTGCCGATACCACCGCCGAAGCTGAAATACATCAGATCATTCAGGCCCAGCGGGTTGTCCCAGGACACGGTGCCCGTGCCCTGGATTTTTCCTGTGGATTTGGTGCCGCCATTATCCAAGGCGACGTTGAAGCGCAGCGGGTTTATTTTCTTATAAGTAATCATCAAATCACTTTGGCCGGGCTCGACATCCGGACCTTCGGCGGGAGTGATTTGAATATCGGCATCTGCCGTTGGAACACGCTTGAGGTTTTCCAAACCTTGCTCAATATCACGCAGTTGCAGCAGCTCTCCAGGTTTGGACGGTAGTGCTGCAATAAGTGAAGTGTCTCCTGTGCTGTCCGGGGTAAACCGGATGGACCTGAGAACGCCGGGAATAAATACAACGGTCAGCACCCCGCTTTGGAGGTTTTGCGGAGCCACCATGACCCGGGAGGTCACGTAGCCATGCTCAAGCACTGCCTGCTGCAGCCGAGCCAGGATGACTTCGACACCCTTCGCCCCAACGCAAGGCCTGGCACTCAGATCAATACCCGCTGCCGCCTTGAGCCACGGCACTTGATCAAGTTTTTCTCCAGTCAATTCAAGGGAGTGCAGCGCAAAGCAGGGAATCTCGCTCGTCGGCATCTCCAGCTCAATTGCCTTGGTCCGCGGCTGCAAGGTATCGGCATTGGGTGCCATGCGCTCACGCAGTTCCCGTTCACGCTCTTGCTGTCGTTGCAACTGTTGCTGTTCAATGGCTGAACCGGACAGCTGCGCCATGGCAGGAGCTGCAAAGCTCAGTACGGCAACAAATAGTGACGTCAATTGAAAACGCTTGCCAGGCGTTGTCTCCCTCATAAAAGAGCTATTTATTTCTTGTGTCATTATTTCTCGCATGAAAGCAGCCATGTTTATGGCTGATGGCCAGCATACAAAGTTACAACAGCAGCATATTTAACGAATAACAAGTTTTCTGCAGTGAATTACCTCCAAGGCAGTAGAAAGAGATTTCACTGTTTTCCGCGGCCAGGCCATGTGTGAAATTCAATTTTCACTCGTGACTTTTTAGTTGATTGAGAAGTAGCTTCGCTGACGGCGAATTTTTTATTTCTCCACCGGCTGCCAACCCCCTTGAAGCCAGGGTTCCGGACTTAAGCACTCAGCGGCCTCAATGCCCGCCTGCGCCAACGATGTCATGCAAGCCAATGCACTCTTGAGTAAATATGAAAACCGGGGTATCAATCGCCCCCCATTGATCGAGACAAGCAAAAATATGAAGGCGCTCTCAGCGCTCACCGACGAAATATGAAGATGGACCCAAGCAAGCATCAGACGACAGAGAACATGCTAATCAAAGCAGTCGATGATTTAGATAAGAAAATTCTTATTTTTAGAAACTGAAAACTCAGCAATATTGTTCATACGCCACGAAAACTGAATGTCAGGTTTGATGCATCCGCGCTTACGTCCTGATCTGCCGACATTTGGGTAATGCAGGCCCGCAATATTGCGGGCTTTTTTGAGCATCAGAAGTCATAGCCCCGCTTGCATTCAATGGCGTGGCATGCAGCCAGGTCATGCAGCAGCACATGATTGACCATGAAGTCACTTTAAGCTTTAGGCTTGAATGCATGACTTCTCAATCCCCACCGCAGAACAAATCCTCTTTACTCATGCTGCGGGTGCCGCCGATGGCGCTGTTCGCTGTGTTTGCCGTGGCAATGTGGCTTCTGCCCGATATCCTGCCGGTCAGATTCACTGCTTCATGGATGGCGGCCCTCATGCTCGCCGCACTGGGCGGAGCGTTCTGCCTCGCCGGTGTTCGGGCATTTCAGCATGCCCGGACCACGGTGAACCCCATCAACCCGGCAGCATCGACAGCGCTGGTGGTCAACGGGATCTATCGGGTGACACGCAATCCGATGTATCTGGGCTTTGCGCTTTTATTGCTGGCACTCGCCATGTATTTGGGCAAGCTATCAGGATTGCTGCTTGTGCCGCTGTTCATGGCCTATCTTCAGCACTTCCAGATAGGACCAGAGGAAAGAGCGTTGCAGGCGAAATTTGGTGCCTTGTTCGTGGCCTATTGTCGGCAGGTACGACGCTGGCTATAGAAGGATTTGAGCCGGCCCGGGCCACGCCGGCTGGTATTGACTGCGCATACGGCGGCCTTGCAAGCAGATAGACAAGCTCAGGCAAGCTCCTCGGCTGTATCGATGTTGGCGCGGCCCAAAACTCCATTCAGGCCGGTCATCCAGAGATTGCATGTCGTCAATGCTTGCTGCGGACAAATCAGCGGAGCACATAGGCCACTTGCCCATCGGACTCTTTGCCCTCGATCACCAGCAAGTGACTTGATCGAGCGGCAGAGGCTTGCTGCCGCCGGTTTTTACGTCCAATCGTCTCTGACCTCGTAAATGACCCAGGCCACCAGCAAGACGACCAGTTGCAGACCAATCAGTTGAATCATGAGAGTAGACATCGCCGCTCTCCTTGAGTGCATCGATGCAGTCATGGTCCCACTTCGGATGCTCGCCAGCAAATGAAGACAGCTTGCACTTCGCGGGCTTTAGCAGCTACACATTGGGCTGCTCTATCGGATCGCCCGGCAGCTCTGCAGGCGGCTGATCATTGGGCGGATCAATCGGATCCGGCTTGGGCTCCGGTTCTTTGAGCGGGTTCTTCTGAAGAGTCATGGCGGCCATCTCCTTGCAATGATGAAGCCGGTGCCGAACAGATTGGCGAATGGGTCACAGACACAATGGGCAGCAGCCCCATAGATCTCTGACGAGCTGCGGGCAGCATCCGGATGAGGCTCAGGATATCTCGAAGATGTCGCCATCCGACAATGCCGCGCTCTCATGGTAGATGTCATAGAGGTACTGAGGCAGCTCCTCATGAGTGATCTCGGGAGGAACGACCAGATCCACCGGGCCAAGCTTTCCATCGAGTCCCACCGCAAAGCAGCGCCATCCCGAGTTGCTGCGCTCTATGGCCAGGATGTCGCCAAACACATTGAATCGGTACTTTTCCATTTCTGCTCCACTGTTGAGCCTTGCATGCTAGCCGCATCTGATCGCCAGTCTTGGACAGCCTGTGGCACCTGAATTGCCGAACCTGCGCATCAAGAGCCATCAGCCCGAAGCCTTGTCAGAGCCGATGGAAACGGGGCATCGCGGCTTTTCCTGGCGTTCGCCCCATCCTGCTTATGCACCAAAGCTGACGTTTTACTTATTGGATAGGGCTTCAAGGTTATTAAAAAGAGTACTGTGGAGCTCGGCGATCAATCTTGATTCGTCATCCAGGACTGGAGGTCTATATGCCAGATAGCCGTATTCCCCCGCCAATCCAGAAGTTCTGGGAAACCACCAAGGAGCTGTTCTCCATGGACAAGGATTTCCCTGCGCCGCCCCAGCTAGACCCGCAAGAGCCCACAGACATGGAAAAAAAGCAGGAGGAAGAGAGACTGCTGCGCATGCGCCACAACTACCGACACTGGTAGCCCTGTCTCTTGAATCCAGCCTTGCGATTGGTTTTCAACCACCTCTACAGGTGGTTTTTTGTTGCCTTGAGATACAAAAGCATGAGCACTTGGACCGGATCAAGCCTAGGCCGCAGAGGAAATGCAGCGATAAGATGAATCGAGAACCGTGAAGCTGGAGACGAAACTCACAGCAGTATCAAATGGATCACCAAGGAGCCCCATGAAAAACAAAGTTGTGCTCATCACCGGAGGCAGCCGAGGCATTGGCGCAGCCACCGCCCTGCAAGCAGCAGCGGCAGGCTGGGATGTACTGCTCAGCTTCAATACAGACCAGACGGCAGCCGATGCGGTTGTCTCGCAAATCACGGAAATGGGCAGGCACGCCATGGCCATTCAGGCGGATATGGGCTGCGAAGAGCAGATTCGCCGTCTTTTTGCCGTGGCAGATGTACAGTTCGGGCACCTGGACGCCCTGGTCAACAACGCAGGTATCGTGGACACGGCACAGACGCTGGCCGAGTTCAGTTTGCAGCGCCTTGAGCGAATGTTCCGCATCAACACCATTGGCGCTTTTCTTTGCGCTCGCGAAGCGGTGCATCGCATGAGTACTGCCAATGGCGGCCATGGTGGAGCCATCGTGAATGTGTCCAGCATTGCGGCAAGACTTGGCGCGCCACGCCAGTATGTCGACTACGCGGCATCCAAGGGTGCTGTGGATGTGATGACTCTGGGGCTGGCCAAGGAAGTGGCTGCGGAAGGCATCCGTGTCAACGCTGTCCGTCCCGGTCTCATTGAAACGGATATTCATGCCAGCGGGGGACAGCCGGACCGGGTTCGGCGCCTGGCCGCCGGCGTTCCCATGAAGCGCGGAGGAACGGCTCTGGAGGTTGCCAATGCAATCGTATGGCTCATCTCGGACGAGTCGCCATACACCACAGGTAGCCTGATCGAGATTTCGGGCGGCAACCTCTAACCGGGCACAGCCGCCCAGCCACGGCCAGCCCTTTCGGCCAGCCCTCTGGTAGTCACGCCAGGTGACACGGCGCTTTGCGTCAGCCCGGACGTGTTGGCTTGCTGCCCCCTGACCTGGCAAACCTCGGCGTTATCTGTTTCTCAGCCTTCGCTCGACCACGCCAGTCGAGGCCTGTCATTCAGCGATGGCCGTGACCATGACCGCCACCCGGGCGATGGCCTCCATGCGGTGGACGGTGATTCCCATGCCCTCCGTGACCTGGATGCGGCCTGTGGTTCGGTGGGCGATGCGCGTGATGATGGTGGTAGTAGCCAGGCCCATATACAGGCCGCCCGTAGTAGTACGAGCCGCCATAAGGCTGATAGATGTAGGTATCGCTATACCCGTAGCTGTATCCAGGGCCTGCCGCGTAGCAGCCCGACAAAAGCAAGACGAGCGCAGAGACTCCAAACAGTTTCTTCATGTGCGAAGTTTAGACGGACCGAATTCGCGCGGTTTTTCAATGTGTAAGCCCGGCTTTGTGCAAACAACTGCCGGCATCTTGAGGGATTTTCTTCTGACGTGCCCCACAACGTCCGCCAGCTGGCGTAGGCGCGCCGGTTGCATCCGGGGAATGCATGCAAAT
Organism: Comamonas sp. NyZ500; assembly: GCF_016772095.1. Classification (NCBI taxonomy): domain Bacteria; kingdom Pseudomonadati; phylum Pseudomonadota; class Betaproteobacteria; order Burkholderiales; family Comamonadaceae; genus Comamonas; species Comamonas sp. NyZ500. The sequence goes on from NZ_JAEIJE010000030.1 coordinate 22,275, forward strand.
GGCCAAGTGGCCGCTTGACGGCAAGCCGGCCTGCTTTTTCAGCTTCTGCCTGGGCGCCGCAGCTGTGTGGGATGGCAGCTGCGCCCTCCCCTCGTTCCGGCCAAGGCACTGCGCAACGGGGTCGCCCGACCAGGCATGCATGCCCGGCTGCCGGGTTGCAGCACTGCAGCACCGCGTGATGGTTGACGCGTGACGCTGCGCTAATAGCCCCAGCTTTGGCCTCCCGGATAGGTGCGCCCGCCACTCAATCCGGAGCCCGGCCACGGCCACAGGCTGCCTTGATTTTCATGACCTTCGTTTCCGCGGTCACGAAAGTGATCCCGGTCCCAGTCGTTTTCAAAGTCGATGGAGCGATCCCGCTGTTGAATATCGTTGTTTCTAAGATCCTGATCCGCATTCTTCTCAACCTTCTGGGAGCCTGGATCCATTCCTTGCCCATTGACCGGCCTCTGCATCACGCATCCGGTCAATATCAAGGCGAACGCAGTCAGTGCAACTAGCTCTTTCATGGCAGCCCTTTCTACAAGTGGCACTGACAGCCTATTCCTGCCGGCGGATACCCGTGTAATGCGATGTTCGTCGGCACGACGGCAAGAATGCGCATGGGAGCTTGTGCATCGACCAGCCCCCCGCATTCAAGCCCGTAACATTCGAGCAGCACAAAGATGCTGTAAGCACTGCTCTCCCGGCTCCTGAAGAGCGCCAGGGAAAGGGTTGCACAATTACTCTTTTGCCACAGCAGGCCTGCCGCCAGACCGGGTCACCACAACCAATGAGATACCGCCCAATATGGCGGCACCAGCCAGAGTCAGTCGCATGGTCCAGGGCTCTCCCAACAGGGAGACGGCACCGATGGCGGCCAGCAAGGGAACGCTCAGCTGTATGGATGCAGCAGCCCCCGCCTTCAGCTGGGGTAGCGCCGCATACCATGCCACGTAGCCCAATCCGGAAGTCAGCATTCCGGAGCACAGCGCATACATCAATCCTGCAGTGCTCAGTGAGGCCTGCCCCTGCACCATCACGAGCATCAGCAGCGAAAGCGGCACCGTCCGTAAGAAATTTCCTGCCGTCACGCCGATCGGATCGGTTGCGCCCTTGCCGAGCAAGGAATACAGCCCCCAGGCAACCCCTGCCAGGAGCATGAGCAAAGCCGCCCCCAGGGGCGGTGCCGAGAGTCCGGGTCGCAGCAACACCACCAGGCCGCCGAAAGCCAGCACCAATCCGCCCCATTGCCGGGGCGAAAGTGCCTCGCCGCGACAAAGGCCCACGCCCACCATCGTCGCCTGCACCGCGCCGAAAAGCAGCAAGGCACCGACACCGGCCGACAGACTCCCGTAGGCGAAGGAAAACAACGCCGCATAAGCGAACAACAAACCCGCCGACGTCCAGTTGCCCACACCGGCAGAGGGAGCGCGTTTCAGGCTCACGACCAGCGCCAGCATGGCCGCGCCCGAAGCCAGGCGCACTGCCGTAAAGCTCGCGGCATCAATGGAGTGGGATTGGAGCGCAAGGCGGCACAGCAGCGAGTTGCCGGCAAAGGCCAGCATCGCCAGACCAGTCAACACAGTGGTGTGAAACAAGGGCATCACAACCTCGTAGATAGACCAACCCCGGTATTTTTCCATGTCATCCGCCCGTGACCAAGCAACTGCTGTCTTGATGGAGATAGCCCCGCCTTGCTGCCGGCGCCAGCCCTGTACCGGAGGATCGGAGATTCAGCCCGGCAGACTTGAAGAACGCGGCTGGGCGCAGCAAGCGCCATCAGCTTCACGAGATGTCTTGAAGAGCCAAGCCCCGGTTGCCAAAGCAGCGGGCCTGAGGTCCGGATTCAGGATTCAAGCCACACCACGACCTCTGTGCATCAATCGCACACTTCCAGGCACTTTCTGTGGCTCGGAGAACGAGGGAGGTGAAATTTCCGCGACAGCTACAGTCACCATAATTCCTCAAACTTGACACACATCATGAAAGAGAAAGGGTTGGATGGAGTTCCTAGGCAATCAAAGCGCCCAGCTGAGGATGATGAAAGGCCAGATCATGGCGCAAGAAGCACTTCTCATTGCCCTGATCGAAACGCTGGATGACAACAAGAAAAGCAATCTGCAGCACAACTTCAGCCAGCGCGCCGAAGAGATCAAGGCGGAGGTCTTGAACTCGATGGCGACGGATGAGCTCTACGAGCGCCTGCTGGAGCACCTCGACAGATATTCGAAGACCGTCAACTTGCGCCCTTGACTTGTTGCGCAACAAAGACCTGCCCGCCATGACGCGGGCTTTTTCTTTGGTGGCTTGCATGATGCCGGCTGGGTGGATCACGGCGCCCAATCATCTTCCCAGGCCCGATGGCAGCCGACGACTCCAAGGACAGTAGTTCAAACGCCGGCATCGCCTGAGCGGACTTGCCGGCTTGCTCACATTCGAATCCGGGTGAGCGCGGCTACCCGTCATCAGCCCCGCCGGCAGCAGGTAATCGAGAAACACATCACGCTTCCCGGTGGTCGGCCGCCCCGGACTTCCAGTATCCCTTTGCGCTCAAGCCGTGCCGGGGCAGCTCTCGCTCTTGAAAGTAATGATGCTTCAGGCTACGGATGGCCGCAGACTCTCCCGCAATCCAGATGTAGCCAGGCCCTGTCGGCAAGGGGCGGTGCAGCAGTGCCTGACACAGGCTCAGGCCGGGTTCCGGCTGGGCATTGATCCATTGGACGCGCAGCTTGGCCAGGCTGTCGATAGGCTGATGCTCACTTGGCGACAGCACTTCCGCATAGACCTTGGCATTGATGTCGGCGGGCAAACGGCTGGCAATGCTCTGGATGCCGGGCAAAGCGGTTACATCGCCTGCCAGCATGACCCACTGTGTATTGCCGGGGAGCAGGAAACCGCCGCTGCGAGGCCCTGCGATTCCGATGTGTTCGCCAATCAAAGCCCGAGATGCCCACTCAGAGGCCGGACCGGAGCCGGATCCTGTTCCATGCAGAACAAAGTCCAGATCCAGCGTTCCGGCCTTGAAGTCGATACTTCGTATCGTGTAGGCACGCCCTTCCCCGGTGGGAAGAAAGACTTTGACCCAGGCGGCTGGTTCATCGACTCCCGGCACTTGAAGAAATGCTGCGATCTCGTCACCGCCCACCGTGATTCGCCGCATATGTGGAGTGATGGAATGAACTGCCTGCACGACTCCCACGGCTCTTGCTGTGCGCGGCTTGCGGTCGATTTCATGCATGGCGCACTCCTTGGGGCAAGAAGCTCAGCAGCCGCACTGCGACCAGCAGGGATGGGGCTACAAAGATGCCGAACCATGCCCGGGACAGCAAGACCGCCACAGACTGCGCCCCGATGAACACCGCCTGTGTGACTGGCAGCAGCTTGATTAATGCATTGACGGCGGGCGGCTGACAGGCCGCTGCTGCCAACGTTTCATGAGAACGAATGGACATCGATCACTCCAAATATGAGCATTTGCTCGATATGTGAAAGAATATGAGCCATTGCTCGCATTGAAAACTCGCGTTCGGACAGACCTATGCCGACCCTGCCTCAACCACGACGAATCCCTCGCCAGAACCGCTCACGGGCCTTGGTCGATGCAATTCTTGAAGCTACGGCTCGCGTTTTGAGCGAGCGCGGCTATGCAGGAACCAATACCAATCTGGTTGCCGAACGCGCCGGGGTCAGCGTCGGCTCCGTCTACCAGTACTTTCCCAACAAGGATTCCCTGATCACGGCCCTGCATGAACGGCACGCGGTAGAAATGCACGCGGCCATGGAAACCGTCCTGGCGGGCACCACGTCGCCAGGATTGCTGGAGCGGCTGGCAGCCATCGTGCATGCATGGCTGGCGGCGCATCAGGTTGCTCCCGAGCTGCACCAGGTGCTGGAAAAAGAGTTTCCGTTCTTTGATGCACCGTCGGATCAGAGCGCGGCCGATCAAAGCATTCATTGCCGCATTCGTCAGTTGCTGGAGGAGCACCGGGATGAAGTCGTCCAGGAAGACCTGAATCTCGCCACCTGGATTGTGTTGCGGACCATGGAGTCATTGATTCATGCCGCTGTCATTCCTCCCGGAACGCCTCACCCGATCCAGAAGACCGAGCAGGCCATCGTGGAGATACTGATTGGCTATCTCTGTGGCGGCTCGCGGCGCACCGCATGAAGGTTGGGCTTTAGGGACAACCGGCCTTGGCTGGCTTCAGTGCGTGGTACTCGCGGGAGCAGCCAAGGCTATGGCATGAAGGCGACGCTCTCCGCTTGCACCCTCCCCAGGATCAAAATCGGCGTTTATGCCCGATGAACAGCTTCAGTCGCCTGTATCCCAGCACGATGCCGGTCAGAGCCAGAGCCAACGTACCAATGCTCAGCAAAACGAGGATGGCATCACGCGGCCAGGCGTGGCGCAGCATCCACGGCAGGTCCCAACTGTGCAGGAAATTGAACAGCCACCGCCCTGTACGCTGCCTTTGGTCCAGGCTCAGCACAACATCACCTGAGTACGGGCTGATGTATACGATGGTGCTTCCCGGATCTTCAAATTGCATCCGGAGCACGGGCAGATCACGCGCCGCTGCTGAATACATCGAGGCCTCACCCCGACGGTAATAGTAGGCGTCGTACTCGTTCAGCAACGTGCTCGAGCGGATGGCAGAAGGAAACAGCTTCTTCGCGGCCTGTTCTAGTTTCGAACGGTCAAGCTCCCGCTCCACCTGGGGCGCAGCAAGGCTTGCGGACACGATGCGGGTCTCCCCTAGCCCATTGAAGGCCAGCAGATAGGGCTGCCCATCCAGTACTTTCCATTCGACCTCGCGCGTGTCAAACCCCTCGGCGCTGAGCAGTGTCAGCGCTTCGTGCGTGGTGAGCCTGAAGGGATTGCTTCCTGGACCTGCGTGCTGGTAGCCACGCAGATCGGGACGAGGTCCTTGCGGGCTGAAGATCCCCAGCGGATTCATGGACATCAGGCCGCTGAAGATCCAGCAGATCATCATCGCTCCAAATACGAGGCCGGTGATGTGATGCCAGCGCATCTGGAACTCCCGATACGGCGTCCTGGCTCCGGATTTGTAGCGACCGTTGAAGCGCCATCGCCAGATGCCCACCAAGGCACCGGCAATGGCGGAGACGGTTCCCAATGCCGAGAGCCCGATGACCAGCCAGCTCCACACAGGGTCTTTGGAGCCTTCACGCACCATATACACCCAGTGAAGCCAGGCACCCACGTAGTTCCAGTAGCGTTGATGGCGCGGTACATCCATGACCACCTCGGCAGTGGTTGACGAGATGTACAACAGGCTTGATGGGGAATCGTCCATCAGGACCTTGATGAGAGGCCGATGGGGATCGAGCGAGGCGGAATGCGTCCAGCGGTCGTCTTGCGTGCGACCTTGCAGCGCCCCATTTGCTCCGGACAGGAATGCCTGGGCGCTGCGCAAGGCCGCTGCGTCGTCGGGCGGCTGCGCAACAACGCCCGTGCCGGCATCAACCACCCGCAGCGTGCCGTCCGCCTCCTTGAGCCGGTAGCTGGGGCGGCCCGCAATGGTGGTGAGCACGATCTGCTGCACTCTGTCAGCAGACTGGCTTTGCTTCAGAGCTGCCTCAACAGGCAGGTAGCTCTGGCCAGTGCTCAGGGAAGGCAATGCCTGCAAGCGCTCCGTCGGCAACAGTTTGGGGTAGCCGACAAAGAGCATCACCACTCCGCTGAAGAGCCAGAGCGCCATCAGCACGCATGCACCCACCCCGGTCCATCGATGCACCAGAAACACAAGCCGCTTGGCTTGGGCGGAAGTCCACATCGGCGGCGCGCTCAGAAACGATGGTTCAGTGTCAGCTCAACCCGTCGCCCTTCCCCGACGAACCACTGCGTGTTGGTGTAGTAGGAGGTCGTGAAGTAGTGCTTGTCGAAGATGTTGAAGCCGCGCAGCGTGAACGTGGTGGCCTTGCTTGCCTTCCATTGCAGCGCCAGGTCTGCCGTGGTGTAGGCAGGCAGCTTCAAGGTATTCGCATTGTCGGCATAGCGCTTGCCCACATGGCGAAGGCCGCCGGACAGCGTCCAGTCAGGCACGACTTTCCAGCTCACCCAGACATTGGCGACACGCTCCGGCACATCGGTGGGAATATTGCCATTGCGTGAAACAGCGATGCCGCCCACGGACTCGCTGAAATCCTCATAGCGAGCCTTGAGCAGCGCAAAGTTGGCATCAATCTGCACGGCCTTGCTGACTTGCATCGACAGGGTGCCCTCGATGCCCTTGGAGGAGCGTTCGCCAACCTGTATGCGCAGAGCGGGGTTTGCTGGGTCTCGCGTCAACAAGTTGTTTTTGGTGATGGAATACGCCGCAAGCGTCCAGTCACCCTTGCCGTCCCAGAAGGATTGCTTGATACCGACCTCAAACTGTTTGCCGCTCGATACGTCGAAGGCGGAATTAGCCTCCGACAACATCAGCAGGCCGCTCACCGGATCTGCGGCCTTGGATGCCTGCGCATACAGGGACAGTTGAGGACTTAGCTTGTAGACCGAGCCAAGTCGCCAACCGGTGTTGGAGTAGCTGCGTTTGAAAGCCTGATTGCCCGCCACCAGATCCTGGCGCGACAGGTCCGCATGGTCGAAGCGCGTGCCCGCCACGACAGACCAGCGATCCGTCAGTTCAAGCCGGTCTTCCGCAAACAGCGCATATTGCTCGGCCTTGTTTTGATAGCGGGGAATGAAGGGTACGGAGCTGCTGTAGTAGCCCGGGACGGGGTTGTAGGGATCGACCGGACCGGAGCTGCCGGTGTAAGTGTTGTTGGTGTGCTGAAACGATGCGCGGTTCACGTCGAAGCCCACGGAGAGCTGGTTTGGACGTCCGAGCAAGCTGCCATGGAAGCTCACATCCGTGGTGTTGCCTGTCTGCGTCTGGTCGTGACCGATCTCGGTGTTGTCCGAGCGGTCAATCAATCCCGTAGTGGCGTTGTACCGATACGCTTCGGCATTGCGCCAATAGCGGTCGCTGCCAATGTGATAGAGCTTGCTTCGTACGACGATATTGCTGCCGGGGGCCCACTGGGCAGCCAGTTCGGTCCAGCGATCCTTGAACTGGATGCGGCTGTCGGCAACGTTGTAGTTGCGCTCTCGGAGCGCCGGGTCTTGTACTCCGTTGATCAGCGGTGTACCGAAGTAGCGCATCGGCTTTTGCCGGCCTTGTGCGTGCGAGAGTTGCAAGTTGAAGTCAGGTGTCACATCCCAGCGCAGAGCGCCGGAGATCGTCCGATTGCTGGAATCGCCACGATCCACCCAGCCATCCGATTGGTCGCCACTGACATCGAGTCGGTAGGACCATTGCTCATTGATCGCGCCTCCGCTGCCAAAGGCCAATGCACGTTTGCCTCTGGTTCCCACCGTGGCCTGGACTTCATTTTGAACAGGTCCGCGCGTGGGCTTTTTGGGGATCACGTTGACCACGCCACCAATAGCGCCGTCACCGTAGATCACGGATGCGGGTCCGCGCAGCACTTCTATGCGGTCGATAGACCAGGTGTCGAAGGGAAAACTCACGCCGACTCCCCCGTATTGGCGCGTACCGTCGTATAGACGCATGACCGAGGTGGAGTCCGTGAAACCTCGTACCGAGAGCGCGCTGCCACTGTTGCCCGGATGTCCCAGGCTGGTGATGCCGGTAGATCGCGTGATTGCGTCAACCAGAGAAGTGTCGCCGCGAGCTTCCAGTTGCTCGCGCGTGGTCACCTCGACACTGGCCGGAGTGTCGCGTGCATTGAGGTCGAGCCGGCTGCCGGTGCCCACTGGGCGCTCCAAAGGAGTGTCCCCCGATGAACGTACGGTAACGGTGTCCAGGGTGACGTCGGTTTGCGCCCAACTCGCAGAGCTCGCTGCTGCAAGAGGAACAGCCAATGACAGATGGGCCACAGCCAGGGCCACGCTGTTGCGTTGAAAGAAGGCGGGCGAAAGAGAACTCGCGCTGCCATTGGGCATCGCGCCATAAAAGGGATGGGTCATGAATTATCTGCGTGCAAGTGAGATCGGCCGTGCAGGACTGGGCCCGACGGCGATAGGCTGTATCCGCCATCGATTGGCGGCACAGTGGACTTACACGAGCGTTGGCGGCCCTCGCGGGGGCAGAGGTGCCCCCACCAGCGCGGCAATGCGCGCTGAAACTACAGGCTGTAGCGCCAAGCCGAGCGGCTGTGGCTGCTCAAGATGCGGTGATGAATAGCTCGGCGGTGTCGTGATGGTCAGACACAAGGGACAGTCCAACGAATGATGAAGCCCTGGCGCGGCCTGGCCGTCCTCATCAAGCATGATCACCTGCATGCTGCCACTTGAGGTACAGACCACCTCGATGGCTTTTGGATGCACTATGGGCGAAGCCATTGCAATACTCAACGTCAGCATGAACCACGCCAGAACCAGGCGGGTCAGTGACAGGGAGTTACGCAGCGCTTGCATGGTTGCGCATTATGAGGCCTCCGACGAAGGCCGAGACTTGTCGATTTATCGCTGCTTCGCGCTATCGAGGAGATGCAGCCGTGTGCGGTCGCGTCCCCGAGAGGGCTTGCAACAGAAAAATCGCAGTTTTGAGCCATGGTGACCGTTGCAAGGCTTCTGCTCCGCCAAGCAGCCGACCATGCCCGGATGCCGGATGCAGACATTCATGGGCTGAGCTTTACAGGGCGAGCACGCCTGCGTGCTGCACTGCCTGAAAGGATGCCGAACTCAGCGCACCTTCTCGGTGCCGGTCACTTCACGGAAGAAATCATCGATTGCATCGACCATTTGCGACAGACCCGGCTCCTCGATCGGATAGTGCCCCGCGTTCTCCAGCATGATGGTCCGAACCGGTACCTTGCCGATTCGGCCGATTACAGGCTCGCTTAGCTCCAGAGGAGTCCAGTGATCATCGGCGGGCTGCGTCAGCAAGACAGGGCAGACATTGAAGTCAGCTGGTTCGACTTCGGGCACATGCGACATGTAGGAATCAAGGAATGCGATGGACACGGCGTTTGCAGCGGAGGTTTTATCGCGCATGAAAACTTTCATGGCCGCATCGCTGTTGCACAGCGCGCTCATTTTTCCTGCCTGGCTCATCGGCATCTTCATCTTTGCCAATGGCGTACTGGCCAACTTGCTCATGAGCGGAGCTCCTACGCGACTGACAATCAGATTTTTCGCTGTCTCGTCCCGCACCCGCCGGTCCCGGTTATCAAGAAACGTCATTCCTGCGATACCCTTGACCTTGCGGTTTCGGGACGCGACGTTATAGGTGAGCATGCCGCCGGCAGAGAGGCCATACAAAACGATGGGGCGACTGTCACGCGCCAGTTCTCTGTCAATCAGGTCGCTACCGCATTGGACCCAATCGTCGTAAGTGACGACGTGGCCCTCCCCTACTTCGGTCAAACCGTAGCCAGGCATATCCGCAGCGATGGTTTCGTAACCTCGTTGAGCCAGCGGGCGACCGAGAATCGTCATCATCTGACGACCATTTGTCCCGACTCCGTGCATCAGAATAACCTTTACCGAGGCGTTCGGATTGCGGTACGCATCGATGTGAATTCGATCACCGTGCCAATCCCAGAAAGACTCGGAGGGCTCCTCGCTCAAGGGGATCCTATAGCGCTCAGGAAGGAAAGACTGGATTTCTCGCCAGATGGGTTGGTCGGCGTACATGCTCATGGAAGTCTCCGTGATCGATACGCGCTGCGGATTGCATCGCGTTGTTTTCACTTTAGGAGTTGCGACCCCTTTGCAGAAGGTTGAATCGGGCCAACTGCTTTATCCTTCAGGCCAATAGTCTGGGGAAGATTCATGCAGTTCTGGGATTTCACGCGCAGTCCGGCAAGTGTTCAGTTGCTGCTCGAAGCAGGAGCAAAGCGCGGTCTGAGAGCGCGGGACCTGCTCCAGGGCTCCGGTTTGACCCAGGAACGGCTGGCTGACGCAGAGATCAGCATCGATCCGGCACAAGAAGTAGCCGTCATTCGAAATCTGCTCACTCTCATCCCAAACGAGCCAGGCCTTGGGCTGCTTGTCGGCATGCGCTACCACGCTACGGCCTATGGAATTCTTGGCCTTGGAATGCTTAGTGCGGCAAGCGGTCTGGATGCCCTCCTGCTCGCGCACCGTTTCCTCTCCTTGACTTTTGCGCTCGCAATGCTGGAGCATGAGCGCTCAGACGGGATGCATCGGCTGAAATTCGTTGCATCGCCTGCGCTTGAGCCGGCATTGCGCGAGTTTGCAGTGCAACGCGCCGTAGGCGCGACCTGCCGTCTAATGCTGGATGTCCTGGGGGCAGACACGCCACTGGAAGCTCTCAGTCTCAGCATCAAACGGTCGCCGCATATGCCGTACGCAATCGGCGGCGTGCGGATCGAGTGGGGATCGCAAAGCAACGAACTACGCGTAACACAGGCAACTATGGCTCAAGCCCTGCCTCAAGCCAGTGCGGCAACGTATGCCATGTGTGTCCGCATGTGCGAAGACCTCATGACCAAACGTCGCACATCGCTTTCGACTGGAACGCTACTTCGAGAAATGCTGGCGGCACAACCTGATGGATTGTCGGCAAACCTGCAGCAAGTTGCCGGCTGGCTTCACGTAAGCGAGAGATCGCTCAAACGCCGGCTTCATGACGAAGGTCTCTCGTTTCGGAAGCTACACGAAGAGGTTCGCAGAGCACGAGCCGACAAGCTGCTGATTGGCTCCGAGCTATCCGTTGCAGAAATTGCCGCGAGGCTTGGCTACAGTGATGTGTCCGCGTTCTCGCAAGCATATAAACGCTGGACGGGTTTTTCCCCCACGAATGCAACCGAGCAAATGCGCGGCCAAGAAATCTCAAGTAGCAAGCATTGATAGCCGGCCTTCCGAGATAGCAATAGCCAAGTGGCTGGCGGCTTGGGTTTGCGGATTCAACTGCTCAATGCAACAAAATGACCAGTTGAATCCACAGTCAAAACAGACGCTCCTCTTGGAAACAAGGCAGCAGAAGAAGTGGTGTGAAAAATTGACGATGAACGTTCACGAGATAGAAACCAAACGATTGCGTCTTCGGCAATGGCAAGATTCTGACTACCCCATCTTTGCGCGCATGAATGCCGACGCGGAGACTATGCGCTTTTTCCCCGCCACACTTTCGGTGGAGCAGAGCAATGCCATGGCGCAATACTGTCGCGACCTCATCGAGCAGCAAGGTTGGGGAGTTTGGGCAGTGGAGGAAAAAGCTACCGCAAGATTCATTGGCTTCACCGGCTTGCATAGACCGACCGATGAGCTGCCATTTTCCCCATGCATCGAAGTAGCCTGGCGGCTTGTGAAAACGGCATGGGGAAATGGCTTTGCAACAGAAGGGGCAGATGCGGCACTCTCCTTTGCATTTGCACAGTTAGCAGTGCCCGAAATCGTTTCCTTCACAACGTTGCATAACGCCCCGTCCGAGCGCGTTATGCAACGACTTGGCATGAGGCGAGACGCTCAAACGTTCGAGCATCCCTCTCTTCCTTCAGGGCACCCTTTGCGCGAGCATGTCCTATATCGGGCCTACCCAGGCACACGAACCTTAGCGCTCATGTAGCGAAGGCCCAGACCAAAAGGCAGCGACTGACTGCTTGGGGCTGTGAACCGGTTGGTTGCTGCCGGCCGGAGGCACTAGCGTGAACCACTGCGCTATTCTTGAGCTGATGAAAAGCTGTCGTGACGCCGCCCCCACTTTCATCAAGACTCTCCCGGTCAGACCTCTACAACCCGAGTTCGTCAACCTGATTGACGAGGCGCGTGACAGTCTAGTGCAGGAGCTCGGGGCAGTCCTCGACAGTCTGTATCTGTACGGCAGCGTGCCCAGAGCGATGGCCCAACCCGGAAAGTCGGACTTGGATTTGACGTTGGTGCTGTCGAGGTCGCTTTCCACACCAGAGGCTGAATCTCTTGAGCGCGTCCGTTCCAATCTGGAAGCCGGTCATCCTGAAGTCACCAAGATCGATTTGGATATAGGTGTACTTGAGGATGTGCTGAACCCGGCCAATTTGCATAGCTGGGGCTACTGGCTCAAGCATGGGTGCCGCTGTATTCATGGTTCAGATCTGGCACTTCGGTTTCAGGCATTTCAGCCCTCACCCGCAATTGCGAAAGCAGTCAATGGAGACTATGTCCAGATTCTCCGTGACTATATGACTCGCATCTCTCAAGCACATGACGAAGACGCAACGAGACGGCTGAAAAAAGAGGCTGCAAAAAAGCTGGTTCGTGCAACCAACGTTCTGCGCCTTGAGGCAGACCGTCCATGGCCTGAATCTCTGGAGGAATACGCCAGGTTTTTTTCGCTCCGGTTTCCCGAAATGGCTGAACAAATGGAGTTCTTTCTTGAACATGCCAGAACGCCCTCGGCAACGAGCGACGTTTTCAATCAGAGGCTGGTGTTCTCTATCGATTGGATGCAAGGGCTCCAGTGCTCATCCGCGCCTGCATAGGCTGAACAATGACGGCGGCAACCGGCCTGGAGCAGACATTTGATTCAGTGAATTACCGCATGCATACTGATGCGCAATCCCCATAAATTTTGAGTTGAAGGGAGTTCACCGCTCATGCTCGTCTCAGCTAAATCTATCGGTTTGGTTTGCACAGGCGTTGCAGCTGCCTGGCTAATACGAAATCTAAGCAGATTGCCTGATCCGTTTCAGAGTCGTAGTTGCCAAGGCATTAAGTGGCATCGTGAGTTTCCTGATGCGGCGAAGAAGGATATACGCTCCTTTCTAAGTATGTTTACGCAAGCATTTGGATTCCCGGAAAAGAAACGACTGCTTTTCGAGCCAGCGGATACTTTTTTGGAGATATATCGCAGCCTGTATCCATACAAGTGGATGCCAGATGCATTAGAACTTGAGACTTTTGCATTGATGGTCAAGAAAACGTATGGCATCAGTCTTGCGGATGTTTGGAGTGACAAGCTGACACTTGGAAAGCTGTTCTCTCTTTCCCAAGATAAAACGGGCCTTGAGTGAGGCAGCATGACCGCTCAGGGTCAAGCAGAGACAGCGGCTCTCGACCACAAGCAGTCCACGTGTTTCAAGCCAGAATGTGCTCTCGCCTTTGGACTGCCAGAAATTGGAGACAGCAGTGAGAACACGCCACTGCCCCAGCACCGTAGATCAGGTATCTATCCGACCAATGAGCATTGGGGACTACGACAGCGTCACCGCAATGATGAAGAAAACAGATGGGGTTACTTTTCGGGATGCCGATTCACGGGAAGCTACTCAGCGCTACCTGTTGCGCAACCCGGGTTTGAGCTTCGTTGCGTTAGAAGGCGAGCATATCGTTGGGTGCATCATGTCAGGCCACGATGGCCGTCGCGGCTACTTGCAGCACCTTGTAGTCCTGCCTACATTCCGAAAGCGCGGCATTGCTTCCCGCTTGGTGGAGCTGTGCTTGGACGGACTTGAAAGACTCGGCATTCATAAGAGTCACATTGATGTTCTTCAGGAGAACCATTCTGCCCACGCTTATTGGGAAGGCAGGGGATGGAAGCTGAGGACGGACATTCGCCGGTATTCTTTCGTGCGCTCTGGCGGTGATAACGCCTAAGTTCAACCGGCAGACATCCTCGGACGCCTGCAATGGGTCGATTCACAGTCAACGACTTGCAGGTTCACTGCACGCGTGTTTCATAAGCTCTCATGACAGCCATTCTTCGCGCTATTGCATCGCTGACCGTTCTGCTTTTTTCATCCCCGGGCTTTGCCCAGACGTTGAGTTTGACCTTCGATGATGGACTGAACCCCGACAGGCAGGCCCAAGCGCAGGTCTGGAATCAGCAGATCATCACCAGCCTCAAAGACTCTGGCATCACAGCGATGGTGTTCCCCTCGCTGATTCGCATAGGCGGTGATCGAGGAATGGGGCTCGTCATGGATTGGGCCAAGGCAGGTCATGCGGTAGGCAACCATACGGCGACACACCGCAGTCTTGCATCCGCCGAGACGACACTGGACGAATTCATTTCGGACGTGAAAAAGGCCGATGCAGCTCTGCGTCACATTCCGACTTGGGTGCCGATGCTTCGCTTTCCTTACCTGAAAGAAGGTGACACGGAGGAAAAGCGTGACGGCATCCAGTCCTGGATGAAATCAAATGGCTATAGACCCGCCCCAGTCTCCATCGATGCCAGCGATTGGTACTACAACCAGATCTATTCCTCGCTTCTACGATCTGGTTCACACGACAAGGCTGACCGGGTCAAGATGGCCTACATTGAACACCTGCTCGACCGGGCCACTTACTATGAAGGCCTGGCCAAGCAGGTACTTGGTCGAAGCCCTGCGCATGTGATGCTGCTGCACACCAATGAGATCAATGCGGCAACCTTGCCTGATATCGTTTCGGCTTTTCGCAAGCAAGGCTGGACGTTCGTATCGGCAACAACCGCATTCAAAGATCCCATCTACTCTTCGCAGCCTGACACATTGCCTGCTGGCGAAAGCGTCGTATGGGCAAGCGCGAAAGCTCGCGGCATTTCTGGCCTGCGCTATCCCGCCGAGGACTCGGTCTATGAAGAACCCAAGCTTCGCCTGGAGTCACTAGTACCTTAGCAGTCCTCTTAAGGTCGTTCCGAGACGGTCGCCTGCCGGTCAGAAGCAGTCATCACGGCGCTTCGCAGCGCGGGCTAGCGGAACACGCCAATCGCTTCCACAAGATTCTTCACCTGCCATTGCATGCTGCTCGACGCCTGCGCCCCCTGGGTCACCAGTTGCGC
>NZ_JAEIJE010000031.1:0-36583 GCF_016772095.1 Comamonas sp. NyZ500
GCTAGGGTTAATGCGTGGGTCAGATTGAGATGGAAAAACCGGGGGCTAGTGGGTCACTTCTGGGTGGAAATCAACAATTAAGAATCAATACCGCTTCCAGCACCACAACCATCATAGCGGCGCACGCGTTACAAAGTGAAATCAGCCTACATCCAAAGTCAAAGTCAAAGTCGTAATCGAACAATTGACAATGAATTGATCTGAAATAGAAAAAGGGCTTCTGACTGAATAGTCAGAAGCCCTTGTCTAATTGGTCGGAATGGCGGGATTCGAACTCGCGACCCCTTGCACCCCATGCAAGTGCGCTACCAGGCTGCGCTACATTCCGAAGACTTGAATTATACACAGAAATTCGACATCAAAGAGAAAGCAGCGCCCTGATCTGCAAAAGCTCCTCTTTGACCTCCTCCATGCCCATTGCACCGGCAGGCTCCGAGCGGCCCTGCTCCAGCATTGCAGCCAACAGATGGCTTTGCGCCAGCTCTTCCCCCTGCAGGGGCTGGGCCGGATGCACAAGCACCGGCTGCTGCTCGACTGCCTTGCCGTGACCCGTCACCAGTTCGCGCAGACGATTTCGTGCGCCGCTGATGGTGAAGCCCTGCTCGTAAAGCAGCTCGCGAATGCGACGCACCATCAACACCTCATGATGCTGGTAGTAGCGGCGGTTGCCACGACGCTTCATGGGCTTGAGCTGCACAAACTCCTGCTCCCAGTAACGCAGCACATGAGGCTTGACGTCGCAAAGATCCGCGACCTCACCGATGGTGAAATAGCGCTTGGCGGGAATTGCTGGCAAAGAAGAAGCCATGGCTGGTTGCAAGCGGTCAGTGAAGGGATGGGTGAAAGATATGCAATCACGACTTGCGCAATTTCGGGTCAGGCATGGTGTTTTGTCATTAGAAATGCCCGCCATGCATTCCTGTTTGCACAAGTCCTAGCAATATAGCGCGAAGAGCTGACAGGACCTTGCACCGCTCGCGACGCAAAACTGTCAGCTCCTCAGTCACCGATGCTTAGCCTGTCCGCGCATCAGTGGATTTACCAATCGCTTATGACCCCGAGCCTTCGCCCTGGATCAGCTCCTTGAGCTTGCTGCTGGCATGGAAGGTCACCACGCGGCGCGCAGCGATGGGAATCAGCTCACCGGTGCGCGGGTTTCGACCGGGCCGTGGCGCCTTGGTGCGGATCTGGAAGTTGCCAAAGCCCGAAAGCTTGACGTCTTCGCCCTCCACCAGCTTTTGCGAGATCAGGTCGAAAAACGCATCCACCATGTCCTTGGCTTCGCGCTTGTTCAAACCGATTTCGTCAAACAGCAGATCGGCCAGCTGCGCCTTGGTCAACGCGGGGCTGTCGATGCTCTCTACGGCAAGCTCCATGGGTCGATCTCCTTGTGGATTGAACATATCAACGCAGGCGAGCCGCAACGCGTTCAACCAGAGCCGCAATTGTGCCCTGCATGGCGGCATCGATTTCCGCATCGGTCAGCGACGCGGTGTCGCTGCCCAGCGTCAGACGCACGGCCAGGCTCTTCTCGTCCTGAGCCAGGCTGCCCGGCGCCGCTTCCTCGCCAGCCTTGAGCTTCTTGGGACGGAATACGTCGAACAGCACGGCCGAGCGCAGAATGCCGCCCTGCACGCCTTGCTGCACGGCTTCCATCACCTGGGCGTGAGTCACGGCTTCCTTGACGACCACGGCAATGTCGCGCTCCACGGCCTGGTGCTTGGCCACGGACTTGAACAGGGGGACCTCACGGGCCAGCACGGCATCGAGCTCGAGCTCGAACATCACGGGAGCCTGGGCCAGATCCCATTCCTGGCGCCATTGGGGGTGCAGCTCGCCGACAAAACCGATGGCCTTGCCGTCCAGCAGCACGCGCGCGCAGCGGCCGGGGTGCATGGCGGGGTGCTCGGCAGGCTCGAACACGGGCTTGGCTGGGGCCAGCAGTGCTTCCACATCGCCCTTGACGTCGTAGAAGTCGACCTTGGCTTCTGCCCTGCCCCACTGCAGCTGGTCGGCAGCGCCGTAGGCGAGACCCGCCACGCGCATGGGCTGATAAAAGCCCTTGACGGTGGTGTCGGAATCGACCACGGAGTCGTCCTTGAAGAACACGCGACCCAGCTCGAACACGCGCACGCGCTGAGCCTTGCGGTCCACGTTGAACTTGAGCACCTGCAGCAGCGAGCCCAGCAGCGACGAGCGCATTACGCTCAGATGGCTGGCAATGGGATTGAGCAGCTTGATGGCGCTGCTGTTGCCAGCCAGCTCCTGCTCCCACTTTTCTTCGACAAAGCTGAAGTTGATGGTTTCCTGGTAGCCCAGGCCCGCCAGCTCGTGGCGCACGGCATAGGGACTGCGCTGGTTCTCGGCGCGCAGCTTGGGCGAGATCGGGGCCAGTGGCTTGGTGGTCGGCAGGTTTTCGTAGCCGATCATGCGGGCCACTTCTTCGATCAAGTCTTCTTCCAGATTGATGTCGAAGCGGAAGGTGGGAGCGGTGACGCTGATCACAGGTTCGCCTGCCGCACCTTCGCTGGCCACCGCGGCAGGCAGACCCAGGCCGTTCAGGGCATCCAGGCATTGCTGCTGCGTCACGGCCATGCCAATGACCTTGGCCGCACGCGCCACGCGCAGTTGCACGGCCTTGGAGACAGGCATATTGGGCTGGTGGTCGTCCATGGCACCGACTTGCGTCTCTGGCGTGCCGCAGATTTCCAGCACCAGCGCGGTGATGCGCTCGATGTGCTCGGTGGTGAACTCGGGGTCCACGCCGCGCTCGAAGCGGTGACCGGCGTCGGTCGAGAAATTGAAGTGGCGCGAACGACCGGCCACGGCCTTGGGGAACCAGAACGCGGCTTCGATGTAGATGTTCCTGGTGTCGTCAGACACGGCCGTGGCGTCGCCGCCCATGATGCCGGCCAGCGACTCGACCTGCTTGTCGTCGGCAATCACGCCGACCTTGAGGAAATCGTCGATCTTGATGGTGTTGCCATTGAGCAGCTTGAGCGTTTCGCCCTCCTTGCCCCAGCGCACATTCAGGCCGCCGCTGATCTTGTCCAGATCGAAGATATGGCTGGGACGGCCCAGCTCGAACATCACATAGTTGGAGATGTCCACCAGCGGGCTGACCGAGCGCTGGCCGCAACGCGCCAGACGGTCCACCATCCACTGAGGCGTCTTCACCTGGGTGTTGACATTGCGCACGATACGGCCCGAGAAGCGGCCGCACAGATCGGTGGCTTCAATCTTCACGGGCAGCTTGTCCTGCAAGGCCACGGCCGCAGCAGGGAAGGACAGGGCTTTGAGCGGCGTGCCGGTCAGCGCCGACAGCTCGCGCGCCACGCCGTAGACGCTCAGGCAGTGCGCCAGATTGGGCGTGAGCTTGAGCGTGAACAGCGTGTCGTCCAGATTCAGGTACTCGCGCACGTTCTGGCCCAGGGGCGCATCGGCGGGAAACTCCAGCAGGCCGCTGGCGTCTTCGTCGATGCCCAGCTCCTTGGCCGAGCACAGCATGCCAAAGCTCTGCACGCCGCGCAGCTTGCCGATCTTGATCTTGAAGGGCTTGCCATCGGCACCGGGCGGCAGCTCGGCACCCACGGTGGCGCAGGGAATGCGGATGCCCACGCGCGCATTGGGCGCGCCGCAGACAATGTTCAGCAGCTCGGGGCCGCCCACGTCGACCTGGCAGATTCGCAGACGGTCGGCGTCGGGGTGCTGCACGGCTTCCTTGATTTCACCGACCACGATGCCGGTGAAGGGAGGCGCCACAGGATCCAGCTCTTCCACTTCCAGACCGGCCATGGTCAGAGTATCGGCCAGTTGCTGGGTGGTCAGATTGGGGTTGCAGTATTCGCGCAACCAGGATTCAGGAAATTGCATAGTCAGACTCTTTGGCGTTCATGCCAGTCGCACCGCAAGCGGTCTGCCACTGGCTGGGCATGCGTATCTCAAAAAGATGAGCTATTAGCGCTCAGCATATAAGGATTTCAGCATCAAAACTATCTGAAATCGTTTCAGAGCATGCGCTAGCAGCTCACTTTTCAATTACTGAAACTGCGACAGAAAACGGATGTCGCCGTCGAAGAACAGGCGCAGGTCATTCACGCCATAACGCAGCATGGTCAGGCGGTCGGGGCCCATGCCAAAGGCAAAGCCGATGTATTTTTCGGGATCCAGCCCCATGTTGCGCACCACATTGGGGTGCACCTGGCCGGAGCCCGCCACTTCCAGCCACTTGCCGGCCAGCGGGCCGCTCTGGAACTGGATGTCGATTTCGGCCGAAGGCTCGGTGAACGGGAAGAAGCTGGGGCGAAAGCGCAGCACCAGATCATCCTGCTCGAAAAAGGTCTTGCAGAAGTCGGTGAACACGACCTTCAGGTCCTTGAAGCTCACGTTCTCGCCGATCCACAGGCCTTCGCACTGGTGGAACATGGGCGAGTGGGTGGCGTCCGAGTCCACACGGTAGGTGCGGCCGGGAGCAATCACGCGGATCTCGGGCATGGTCTGACCGGCATCGAGCGCATTGCGGTAATTCTTCACATGCTGCACGGCATGGCGCACCTGCATGGGGCTGGTGTGCGTGCGCAGCAGATTGGGCGCGTGCTGGGTGCCGCCTTCGACATAGAAGGTGTCGTGCATGGAGCGCGCGGGATGGTCTTCAGGCGTGTTCAGCGCCGT
The DNA here is from genome assembly GCF_016772095.1 of Comamonas sp. NyZ500. NCBI lineage: Bacteria > Pseudomonadati > Pseudomonadota > Betaproteobacteria > Burkholderiales > Comamonadaceae > Comamonas > Comamonas sp. NyZ500. The sequence continues at coordinate 4,672 of NZ_JAEIJE010000031.1, forward strand.
GAAGTTGAACCAGTCGGATTCGATCTCGGGGCCCTGGGCCACATCAAAGCCCATGGAGCCGAAGATGCCCTCGATACGCTCCATGGTGATGGAGACGGGGTGCAGCCCTCCCGCGCCACGACGGCGACCGGGCAGAGTCACATCCAGCACCTCGGCCTTCAGATGGGCCTGCAGCTCGGCGTCTGCCAAAGCCTTGCGACGGGCGGTCAAGGCCGCTTCGATCGCCTGCTTGGCCACGTTGATGGCGGCGCCGCGCGACTTTTTCTCTTCGACGGAAAGCTGCGCCATGCCCTTCATGAGCTCGGTCATCTTGCCCGACTTGCCCAGAAACTGCGCCTTGGCATTTTCCAGATCAGCGGGGGTGTGGGCTTGCGCAAACAGTTGCTGTGCGCTTTCGACCAGAGAATCCAACTCGTTCATATCGACTCTTTATCGACTTGTAAAAATAAACAAGGGCTAGTGCCTTTTCAAGCCCTAGCCCTTGCTGTTTGTGCATCAGCAGCTACTGAACAAGACACGACTTCTGCAATCAAGTTCAAGCAAGATGCTCGCCCATCAGCAAATGCCTTTGGGGATTCTTGTCTGCAAAAGTCCTACAAGAGTAACTACCGATCGTGACCTCAGGCAGCCAGCTTGGCCTTGACTTGGTCGACGATAGCTGCAAAAGCAGCCTTGTCGTGCACGGCGATATCGGCCAGCATCTTGCGGTCGATTTCGATGGCAGCCTTCTTCAGGCCGTTGGCGAATTGGCTGTAAGTCAGACCCAGTTCACGTGCAGCAGCGTTGATACGAGCGATCCACAGCTGACGGAACACGCGCTTCTTGGTACGACGGTCACGGTAGGCATATTGACCAGCCTTCATGACCGCTTGCTTGGCAACGCGGAAGACGTTACCACGGCGACCGCGGAAACCCTTGGCCAGATTCAGAACTTTTTTGTGACGGGCGCGAGCCGTTACACCACGTTTGACGCGAGGCATGTGTTTTCTCCTAGTTCGTCAGTGAATTACAGGCCTGCGGAAGGCAACATCTTTGCGATGGAGCCCATATCGCCGGAATGCACGTTGACAATGCCACGCAGGTGACGCTTGTTCTTCGTGGTCTTCTTGGTCAAGATGTGACGCTTGAAGGCTTGACCGCGCTTGACGGTACCACCGGGACGAACGCGAAAACGCTTCTTCGCGCTGCTCTTGGTCTTCATTTTGGGCATGTGAATGCTCCTATTGAATTTGTGCTCGCAAGGCGGTGTGCAACCCGCACACACTTCGCTGGCCTCCGAGGCACTTGTTTGTCAGTCCGGCCAGGCCGGGCTGACGTCTTGCAGGCAAGCCTGCAAATTCTTTGTCTGCCGCACAAAACAAAAGTGGGCCAAGCCCACTTTTGCCGATAAGGCAAAACCGCAATTATGCCTTATCTGCAGCCTCAGGTGCAGCTGCGGCGCCATCAGCCTGTGGTTTTGCACCACCGGCGGGCTTCTTGCCGCCTGCACGAGCCGGTGCCACCATCATGATCATCTGACGGCCTTCCAGCTTGGGGAACTGCTCCACCTGGATGGAATCGGCCAGATCGTCACGCAGACGGTTGAGCAGATTCAGACCCAGCTGCTGGTGCGTGATTTCACGACCGCGGAAACGCAGCGTGATCTTGCACTTGTCGCCATCCGCCAGAAAACGGCGGATATTGCGCAGCTTGATGTTGTAGTCACCATCATCCGTACCAGGGCGGAACTTCACTTCCTTGATTTCGATGACGGTCTGCTTGGCCTTGGCTTCAGCAGCCTTCTTCTGTTCCTGGTACTTGAACTTGCCGTAATCCATCAGACGGCAGACCGGAGGAGATGCGTTGGCCGCAATTTCCACCAAGTCGACATCCAGCTCGCCGGCCATGCGCAACGCTTCTTGCAGCGGCACGATGCCCAGAGGCTCGTTGTCGGGACCAGACAGACGCACTTCAGGCGCCATGATTTCTCGGTTCAGTCGATGCTTGCGCTCTTCACGGTGGCGCCGATCGCGAAATTCAGTAGCTATGGTTTTCACCCTTGGATTGAAATGGCTACAACAGCGTAGCCGGCTAGCGTGCCTTGCACGCTGACCGGCCCGCCACAAAAATTAATCTGCTTCAGGCCTTGGCCGCGATGTCCTTGGCGAGCAATTCAATGAATGCATCAACCGACATCACTCCGAGGTCTTTGTTACCCCGGGCGCGCACTGCAACCGCACCAGCAGCCTTCTCCTTGTCGCCCGCGACAAGGATGTAGGGCAGCTTCTGCATGGAATGCTCGCGTATTTTATACGTAATCTTTTCATTGCGCAGATCTGTCACCACTCTAAGGCTTTGATTCGGCAATGCTTTTTGCAGCTTCTGCGCAACTTCCTGCGCATAGTCGGCCTGAGCGTCCGTGATATTGAGCACGGCAGCCTGCACGGGAGCCAGCCAGGCAGGCAGTGCGCCCGAGTGATGCTCGACCAAAATGCCGATGAAACGCTCGAGCGAACCCAGGATCGCGCGGTGCAGCATGATGGGTCGATGGCGCTCGCCATCCTCGCCCACGAATTCCGCATCGAGACGCTCGGGCATGTTAGGGTCCACCTGGATGGTGCCGCACTGCCATTCACGGCCCAGCGCATCCTTCAGGGTGTACTCGATCTTCGGGCCGTAGAACGCACCCTCGCCCGGCAGATACTCGAACTCGCAACCCGATGCACGCAGACCTTCGGCCAGCGCGTTCTCGGCCTTGTCCCAGGCTTCATCGGTGCCGATGCGCTTCTCGGGACGGGTCGACAGGCGATACAGGATGTTGGTGAAGCCGAAGTCGGCATACACCTTCTGCAGCAGCGAAGTGAAAGCCGTCACCTCGGCCTGGATCTGGTCTTCGGTACAGAAGATGTGACCATCGTCCTGTGTGAAGGCACGCACGCGCATGATGCCGTGCAGCGAACCCGTGGGCTCGTTGCGATGGCAATTGCCGAACTCGCCAAAGCGCAGAGGCAGATCGCGATAGCTCTTGATGCCTTGCTTGAAGATGATGATGTGGCCCGGGCAGTTCATGGGCTTCAAGGCATATTCACGCTTTTCCGAATCGGTGGTGAACATGTTTTCGCGGTACTTGTCCCAGTGGCCGGTCTTCTCCCACAGGCCCTTGTCCAGAATCTGCGGAGCCTTGACTTCCTGGTAGCCGTTGTCCTGATAGACGCGGCGCATGTACTGCTCGACCTGCTGCCAGACCGCCCAGCCCTTGGGGTGCCAGAACACGGTGCCGGGCGAGTGTTCGTCGATGTGGAACAGATCGAGTTCGCGCCCAAGCTTGCGATGGTCGCGCTTTTCGGCTTCTTCCAACCTGAACAGATAGTCCTTGAGCTCGTCCTTGGTTGCCCAGGCGGTACCGTAGATGCGCTGCAGCATCTCGTTGCGATGGTCGCCACGCCAGTAGGCACCGGCCACTTTCATCAGCTTGAAGTGCTTGAGCTTGCCGGTGCTGGGCACGTGGGGGCCACGGCACAGATCTTCGAAGGCGCCTTCACGGTACAGGCTCACATCCTCGTTGCTGGGGATAGAGGCAATGATCTCGGCCTTGTAGGCTTCGCCGAGACCCTTGAAGTACTGCACGGCCTCGTCGCGAGGCAGCACGCGGCGCACCACCTGCTCGTCCTTGTTGGCCAGCTCGGTCATCTTCTTTTCGATGGCAGCCAGATCTTCGGGCGTGAAGGGACGCTTGTACGAGAAGTCGTAGTAGAAGCCGTTTTCGATCACAGGGCCGATGGTGACCTGCGCATCGGGAAACAGCTCCTTGACGGCATAGGCCAGCAAGTGAGCGGTGGAGTGGCGGATCACCTCCAGACCGTCGGCATCCTTGGCGGTGATGATGGACAGCGGCGAATCCTGCTCGATCACAAAGCTGGTGTCCACGACCTTGCCGTTGATCTTGCCGGCCAATGCGGCCTTGGCCAGGCCGGAGCCGATCGAAGCAGCGACTTCGGCAACCGAAACCGGGCCTGGATATTCGCGCTTGGAGCCATCGGGGAGCGTGATGTTGATCATAAATTCCTTGTCAAACCAAATTTGTGTGGGTGAGGGCCAGCGCCAGAGCTTTGGAGTTGCCTGAAAGCAAAAAGCGCGGAACCAGTCCGCGCTTTGATGAGGGTGTCGAGAAATCTCGGGCAGGCGCGAACCGCCAGCTGCCATCAGCAGCTGAAGTACATCTCCGATGTAGTTCGCGGTGTCATAACCGTTGATGCCTTTCTCGCCCTTGTGAATTGAAGTCGCGCCATTTTAACCCGGCAAACAAAAAAGCGCCCGAGACTTTCGCCCCGGGCGCATAACCCCACTTTTTCTACCTAGACAGAGTCACGATTCATCGTGGCTCAATGGAACTGCTCTTCCTCGGTGGAACCGGTCAGCGCCTTGACGCTGGAAGAGCCGCCCTGGATCACGGTGGTCACATCGTCGAAGTAACCTGCGCCCACTTCCTGCTGGTGCGAGACAAAGGTGTAGCCCTTGTCACGTGCCGCGAATTCGGGCTCCTGGATCATTTCCACGTAGTGCTTCATGCCCTCGCCGCGAGCGTACTCGTGGGCAAACTTGAAGGTGTTGTACCAGTTGCTGTGAATGCCGGCCAGCGTGATGAACTGGAACTTGTAGCCCAGTGCGGACAGATCTTCCTGGAAGGAGGCGATCTGGCTGTCGTTGAGGTTCTTCTTCCAGTTGAATGAAGGCGAGCAGTTGTAGCTCAGCAGCTTGCCTGGGCAGGCGGCATGCACGGCCTGAGCGAATTCGCGGGCAAAGCCGATATCGGGCACGCCGGTTTCGCACCACACCAGATCCGCATAGGGAGCGTAGGCCACGCCGCGGCTGATGGATTGCTCCAGACCGTTCTTGACGCGGTAGAAGCCTTCTTGCGTACGCTCGCCAGTCAGGAACGGGATGTCGTTCTCGTCATGGTTGCTGGTGATCAGGTTGGCCGCCTCGGCATCGGTACGGGCCAGCACAATGGTGGGCACGCCCATCACATCGGCGGCAAAACGGGCGGCAATCAGCTTTTCGACCGCTTCGCGGGTGGGCACCAGCACCTTGCCGCCCATGTGGCCGCACTTCTTGACCGCAGCCAGCTGGTCTTCGAAGTGCACTCCGGCAGCACCTGCCTGAATCATGTTCTTCATCAACTCGAACGCGTTGAGCACGCCGCCAAAGCCGGCTTCCGCATCAGCCACGATGGGCAGGAAGTAGTCGATGAACTCCTTGTCGCCGGGGTTGATGCCCTTGCCCCATTGGATTTCATCGGCGCGCTTGAAGGTGTTGTTGATGCGGCGCACCATGGTGGGCACGGAGTCATAGGCGTACAGCGACTGGTCGGGGTACATGGTCTCGGAGGTGTTGCCGTCGGCAGCTACTTGCCAGCCCGACAGGTACACGGCTTCCAGACCGGCCTTGGCCTGCTGCATGGCCTGGCCTGCAGAGATGGCACCGAAGGCGTTCACATAGCCCTTCTTCGAGCTTCCGTTGATCTTGTCCCACAGCACTTCAGCACCGCGCTGGGCCAGGGTGTACTCTGGCTGCAGGCTGCCACGCAGACGCACCACATCGGCAGCGCTGTAACCGCGCTTGACGCTCTTCCAGCGTGGGTTCTGTGCCCAGTCTTTTTCGAGGGCTGCGATTTGCTGTTCACGGCTCAGTTGCTGAGTCAGGGATTGGGGCATGGTGCACTCCTTAGCGGTTAAAACAAGATGAATTGGTGTTCGTCCTTGGGATCTACTTTATGTCTGCAACATTCTTCCGCAGAGTCTTATGTCTTATAAAAGACTGAAATTTATATTCAATAAAATCAATAGCTTATTTTTATTTTTCACAATAAGAAAACGCATTTCTCGTATTGAGAAATTTTGCGGCAGCGCAACATTTCAATTTTTCATAATAAGAAATTGAATTCTTGCTTCATGAAAAATTTGCGGAAGCACGGCCTTCGGAGTCGGCATCCTTTAAACGCAGTACGAAAAAGGTCCCGGCGCCTGTCTTGATCTGCCGATTACCCGGCACGAGACAGGCCAAGCCACTTGAACAAAAACAGGTGACACGACAAAGACATGGCGCCCAAGGCGGCGAGAACCAAAAAAACAACAGTTCCCTCCCCTGGGTCAAATGCATGCAACAGCCCTGCCACACTGCTTTGCATCACCTTCTCTTGTCATTGAAATTCATTTCGCCATGCACACGCCCAGCCGCCCCATCGCCTATCTCTGCCTAGCGCTCAGCATGTCTTTGGTAGGAAGCTATGTGGCCTTGTCCAAGCCTCTGGCTGCCATCTTTCCGGTCATGCTGCTGGCTTGGCTGCGCTTTGGCATCGGTGCCGTGGCCATGCTGGGCTGGCTCAGGCCACCGGCGCACGAGACAACTCTGACCAGACAGACCAAGTGGCTGCTGTTTTTTGAGTCCTTCTTCGGCAATTTCCTTTTCACGCTCTGCATGATCAGCGGCGTGGCCTTGACCAGCGCAGTCACGGCGGGCGTCACCATGGCCGCAATTCCTGCCGCAGTCGCCATCATGAGCTGGCTTTTTCTGCGCGAAGCCGTTGGCGCACGTACATGGACAGCCATTGCTTTCGCAGTGGCCGGCATAGGGCTGAATGCCTTGAGCAAGACCGAAAGCAGCAGCCTTGCCGCACATCCTCAGCAAGGCCTGGGCCAGTTGCTGCTGATTGCCGCCGTGCTGTGCGAGGCCGCATATGCCGTGATCGGCAAAAAGCTCACCGCCAGCGTAAGCCCCAAGCGCATTACGGCGCTGATCAATCTCTGGGGGTTTGTGCTTTCCACACCCGCCGGACTCTATCTGGCCTGGCAGTTTGATTTTTCCCAGGTTTCGGTGCCCGCGTGGGGTCTGTTGCTGTTTTACGCCCTGGCCGCCTGCGTCTGGACGGTGTGGCTGTGGATGACGGGATTGCGCGCCGTGCCCGCATCACGGGCCGGCATTTTTACCGTGCTGCTCCCCATCAGCGCCGCTGTGGTGGGCATGCTGGCCCTGGGCGAGCGCATCGGCAGCATGCAATTGCTGGCCTTCGGCATAGCACTGACCAGCGTGGTGATTGCAACCTGGCCCGGTTCATTGCAGATCAGGCGCTAGGCGCCGTCGATTTCAATCAGGAAAGCAGATTGCGGCGGCTCAGCACAATGCCGTCGGCGTCGGCATACAGCCAGTCGCCCGGGCGAATCCACAGGCCGGCGATCTGCACATAGACATCGCGCAGTCCCTGACCTTGCTTGACGGTAGGCATGGGGTTGAGCGCCAGCGCATACAGACCCACGGGCGTGGATTTCAGCTCGGCCACGTCGCGCACGCAGCCATAGACAAGCACCCCGGCCCAGCCGTTCTGGGCCGCCGATGTCGCCACATTCCCCCCCACCAGAGCGCGGCGCAGCGAACCGCCGCCATCGACCACCAGCACACGACCACCTCCCGGCTCGGCCAGCGCCGCTCGCACCAGGCTGTTGTCGTCCAGACACTGCACGGTGCTGACCTCCCCCATAAAGCTGACATTCCCGCCATAGCTGTGGAACACGGGCGGCAGCACACGAAAGTCGTTGCAGTCATCGCTGATATGCGCATCGCACAAATCGCAGGTGCTGAAGCCAAGAGAAGCCGAGGAATCGCTCATGAAAATCTCCACAGAACCAAGTCTCCCGCATCTTGCCCTGAGCACCTGACATAGCACAAGCACCAGCGGACACACACAGAGAGCAACTTTTTCACAACACTCTCGGGGAAAAACCCGTGAAAACGGACACTAAAGGGCCTGAGAGCAACAAATCGAGGCAAAAAAACAGCCCACTAGCTTGGAAGAGCGATTTTTTGCCATTAGCATCAGACTCAGCCAGTGGATTGCAGCTGTATTTCGCTGGTGATAAGTCCACTACCCAATTAGGAATAAGCAATATGGCAACTGCAAAGAAGGCACCCGCTGCAGCACCGGCAGCAGCTCCCGCCGCTAAGAAGCGCACTCCCAACGCTGCCTTCATGAAACCTCTGACCCCCAGCGCCGCTCTGGCTGCCGTGGTTGGCAAGGATCCCCTGCCCCGTACTGAAATCATCAGCAAGCTGTGGGTCTACATCAAGGCCAACAACCTGCAAGACGCTGCCAACAAGCGCATGATCAACGCCGACGCCAAGCTCAAGGAAGTCTTCGGCAAGCCCCAAGTCTCCATGTTCGAGATGGCCGGTCTGATCGGCAAGCACGTCAAGTAAGCACTGCGCTTGCGCTGACCACAAAAAAGCTGGCCCGAGCCAGCTTTTTGTATTTCTGAGGCAAGTGTCGCGTACAAGCCGACGCGACTGGGGCGGCTTTACCGCAGCAATGCATGTGTGCATGCCTCGGTCTCGACGCCGACGGAATCACGACCGCGAACGCTGGTCAGGACGGAACCGGCCGGCAGGTCTTTCCGACAACCGCGCGGCCCTCCGATCGGCGCGGCCCTCACGAAGCTGACCCCGGGCTATCTCCGCCATCGTGCCCTGCCATGCTTGCACCCTGAACCGCACATTCCTGCAAGACTGCAGCTGCCGGGCAGCCAGGACATGGGCTCCACAGGCATGGAGACGCGTGCGCACGTTCGGGTCTCGGTGCGGCGAACGCCTCCCCGGCAGCCCCGGCCATGCATGGGAGGTCCACAAGCTTGAGCGCTGTCCCTCAGTAACCGTCCAAAGCCGTCACGACGCCGGCAATGCCCATGAGACATCCGCAGAGGAGACCGGCCAAGAAAATCAGTGCTGCAATTCCAAAGCTCATTGAACGCCTCTCCTGCCGCGCAGGGCCGTGTGATTGCGGCACGCCGTGCGACTCATGGCGCCCCCCTTGCGATACGCGCGTCCGCTCCTTCTGGGCGTGTGCTGTGCAGTGCATGGCGCTCGTTGACAGGCGGCCAGAGCATGTCGACGGGCATGCCTGTGATTTCTGCAATGCGCTGTCGAATGCGGGCCGATACCGCACGACCGCTGATGACTTGCGACACGCTGCTGTTGGCCACGCGCATTTCGGACGCCAATGCCGTGGGGGAAATGCCTTTCATGCGCAGCGCCGCTTTGATTTGCTCGGGATGCATCTGGTAGCCTTTCGCCTAATTATTTAGGTTAAAGCACGTCGTCGTGCTTTTGGCGAATTATGGGAAAGATTTCTTTCCCATGCAATACACCTTGGACAAGTTTTTATGACCCTAGGGGAACGGCTGCGCGAAGAAAGAAACCGGCTGGGCATGAGCCAGCCGGCCTTCGCTGCACTTGCTGGCACTACGAAGCAAACTCTTTTTTCCTGGGAATCCGGCAAGACAGCGCCGGATGGCTTTCAGATGACCGCGCTGAGCGCACACGGAGTGGACCTGTTGTATGTGCTGGCAGGACACCGCACACCGGCAGTTCACCCTGCAGAGGCTCTGTCAGACGATGAACTCCGCCTCCTTCACGGGTATCGCAGCTGCAATGCGGATGGAAGGCAGCACCTCATACGATCCGCAGAACTGCTGTCTGCGGCACATGCCATGTCCGCCGAAGACCGCAAGCAGGCCCTCCAGGATCGGCCACATCGATCGGGTGAAGACGCCCTCTGATCCGTCCTGCCCGATGTCCGAGCGGTGCGGCACCTATAGGATGCGGTGCAGCCCTGCTCCAAGACGGTGACAGGGCCTGCTGCCATCCCCCGCCCGGACGTGCTCAGTACACATCGCGTCGGTAGCGGCCCGAGCCCAACAGCTCGGCCACCTTGGCCTCGCCCAGAATGGCCTGCAGCGTCAGATGCACGCCTTGACCCATGCCGTTCAGGCTGCCGCAAACATAGATGGCCGCACCACGCTCCACCCATTGCCGGACTTCCTCTGCATGGCTGCGCAGCAAATCCTGCACATAGCGCGAATCCTTGCCGTTGCGCGACCAGGCCTGATCCAGCCGTGCCAGTCGGCCCTGCCTGAACCATGCGCCCAATTGATCGGCAAATAGCGCGTCATGCTGTGGACTGCGCTCTCCGAACAACAGCCATTGATCACTTAGCTCCTGCTGCACACGCGCCTTGATATGGCTGAGAAGGCCCGCCAGGCCCGAGCCATTGCCGATCAGAATCAGCGGTCGCCCGGCGTTGTCACCGAGTCTGAAGCCTCGGTGCTCGCGCAAGGTCAACGGCAGCACATCTCCCTCGGCCATGCCGCAGCACAACCAGTGCGACGCAAGGCCCGGCGAACCATCGGCGCGCGTGCTCTCGCGCACCAGCAGTTGCAGGCTGCCGTCGGCCGTGATCGAGGCGATCGAGTAGTCGCGCGCGCGCTCAGGGTCGGCGGGCACGCACAGAGACACCAGATCGCCCGACTCCCAGTGCGGCAGCTCGCCGGACTGCGGCGTCCACTCCAGCAGGTATAGCGCCCCGCCCTGGCTGCCGGGATTGAGCAAACGCCGCCGACCAAGCATAAAGGGTATGCTGACCGGCGCCTGCAACCAGTCCGAATCCGGTTCCTGGGCGGGCGCAGACTCGCCCAGCAAGTCCTGTCGCATCTGAGCGACCTGGGTCTGCCAGCTCTGCAAGCTCGAGGCATCCATATTGTCCACGCAGACCAGATCGCTGCGCGCGCCGCAGGTCTGCAACCATTCGTGCACCTCCACACCAAAGGCACAGAACTCCTGGTATTCACGATCACCCAGCGCCAGCACCAGGCTTTGGTGCCGGGTCAGCGCAGGCTGAGTGGCCATGAGCTGCTGCACAAAGCCCAGCGCATGATCGGGCGCATCGCCCTCGCCCGTGGTGGACAGCAGCCACAGGCTGTGTGCATATTGCTGCAGCAGCTCGGTCGTCAGCTTCTCGACGGGCAGCAGACGCACCTGCAGACCACCATCGACCAGCATCTTGCCCGTGGCGCGTGCCAGAGCTTCGGCCTGCCCCGTCTGGCTGGCATAGGCGACCAGGACGGCAGGCGCAGCAGCATCGCCCTGCGAGGCCTTGCTCTCGGCCTCATCGGCCAGGCGCTGCTTGCGTACCTTGGTGCCAATACCCCAGCACATGCCTGCGTAGGCGGCCACCAACCCCATAGCCCCATAGATGCGCTCGGGCGTCAAAATCCATTCCACTGTCATGCCTCAAATTGGTTGATCCAGGCCGGTGTCTTGAGCACCTGTCTGCAGGCCTCATTGCCACCGGAGGCGAGATGCGATGTGAGCACAGCCGCAATCTCATGTTGACGGGCAAAGTCCATGCCTTGCTGCGGACCCAGCACCGTGAGCACGGTGGCCAGCGCATCGGCGTGCATGCATTCCTCATGGAACACGGTCACGCTGGCCAGATCATGGGTCACCGGCCAGCCCGTGCGCGGATCCAGCGTGTGCGAATAGCGCCTGCCAGCCTGCGTGAACTGATGCCAGAAATCGCCCGAGGTGGCAAATGCACCCTCCCTGCAGGCCACGACCAGCGACTCGGCCTCGACAGAACCGCCCGTGCCCAGTTGCACCTGCCAGGGCCGCCCATCAGGGCGCTCCCCCCAGCTGCGCAGCTCACCGCCGATTTCGAACATGCCTGCAGCCCAGCCAGCCGCCTGCAGCTTTTGCACCGCCCAATCCACGGCAAAGCCCTTGGCAATGCCGCAAAAATCCAGCTCCAGACCACCGCTCTGCTGCAACTGCCGGGTCTGTGCATTCCAGCGCAGATGGCCATGGCCGCTGGTCTTCAGCAAGCGCTCGATCTCCTCGCCGGCCGGTGCCTGCCCTGAATGCGGCTGCAGCGGGTTCTGACGCGGCCCGAACCCCCATAGCGAAACCAGCGCTCCCATGCCGGGGTCCATCGCCGCGCCTGAAAGCCTTGCCCAATGCAAGGCCGCTTCCAGAACATGGGCGAACTCCGCCGGCACTACATGCGTTTCACCGGGTCTTGAACGATTGAACCGGGTGATCAGCGAATCCGCCTCCCAGTTGCTCATCTGGGCAATGACATCCTCAAAAACCTGCTCCAGCAGGGCCTGCACCGGCTCCGTGGGCAGGTAATCCGGGTTGGCCAGGCGCAGCGACCAGTGCGTGCCCATGGTCTGGCCGGACAGACGATGAATGCGCCCGTCCTGCTGGTGCTGCAGGCTTGCAGGTCTCCAGCGCTGCACGCCAAAGTCAAGCGCCGGCGTCCGGGGGCGAGCCTGACTCTGTGCCGCCGACGAGGGCAGTTGCCAGAGACTGGCGTCAAAGCGTACGCGGGGGGGGGTGGGCATGGGCATCCAGACAATGAAGAAAACAGCAGCGAAAACAACGACGCGCCCGTAGCGGGCGCGCGTATTCAGTCCATCAAGCGCTAACGCTTAAGGCAGGACTTCCAGAGTCGCGATATAGCCCAGGCGGCGCTCCGTTGCCTTGGCAATGCTGGTCTTCTTGTCCGTGGCATCGGCATTCAGCCAGAACAGACCTGCACGGGGGAACTTGATCTTGACCTGACCCTTGGCATCGGTCTTGAGCTTCATGGCGTCCACACCGTCGCGATAGCGAATACCGTCGGCCACCAGCTCCAGCTCCAGATCCGCAGCGGGCTTGCCGTCAAGATGGAATTCGAAAGTCGCTTCTTCGCTGGCCACCAGATCATTGGGGTGAGTCACGGGCTTGAGCTCCAGACCCTTGCCGGTCAGCGCCAGCGCCGAGGGCTTGCCCAGAGACACAAAGGTTTCCATGCGGCGCAGATTCTCGGTCACGCGCACTTCCTTGGCATCGGCAGGAATCTGCTTGAGCACTTCTTCCACCGAACCGCGCAGGCGCTTGGGCTGGCCGTTGGCATCCTTGTAGCCACCCATCACGCCGGTCATCAGCATGGTGACGCGGTAGGTACCGGTCTTTTCTGGCTTGAAGTCGAACATGCTGCGCAACTCGCCCTTGGCGACATTCTTCATTTCCACGGCTGCACCATCGGGTGCGGTCACCTTGACGGCTTCCAGACCCAGCGGACGGTGGTTGAAGAAGAACACATCGTTGGACACGGCCGCATCCACCGTCACCCAGTCGGACTTGGACAGCACGGTGCTGGAAGGCTTGAACCACAGATCATGCGCCTGGGCGCCCAGGGCAGCCAGAGCCAGAGTTGCAGCGACGATGGCACGAGTTTGGAACTTCATATCAGGTCCTTGAAAACAGAAAGGGTGACAAATCCGAAAATGAGGCGAGGCCCAAGCCAGGAACACCGAGCAAGAGCCGCCTCGCAGCGAAGGTGTTGTCCCCCTCCGCGAAGCAGAGAGGGAGGAAGGCGCGGAGCGCCTCAGGGGGTGATCAAGGCTTCAATTCCAGCTTGATCGCGCCCAGCTCGGTGCTGCCATTGGCGCTCAGGCTGGTGGCCTGCTTGACGGGCCACTCGAAGGGAATGGACACCAGTTCGCGGCCACCGACTTCACGCGCAGCTTCCACCATCAGCTTGTACTGACCGGGAGCCAGCTGGGGCAGCGGGTTCTTGCCTTCGGCAAAAGACAGCGCATGGGTGCCCACGGGCTTGGTCGGCTGGGTCACACCATCGATGGGAAAGCTCAGCTCACGGCCGGTACGACGCCACCACTGGCGCATGTCCTTGAGCCACTTGGTACCCTCTGCATTCTTCATCTTCACGTCATACCAGACGGACAGATTGGCAGCCACACCGCCGTCGGCCTTTTCCAGCCACACGGCGACATAGGGCTTGTGGTATTCGGCCACCTGCAACTGGGGCACGGTCACCGCCACATTCATCCCGCCCGCGATTGCCGGCAGGCCCACCACGGCGCTCAGCGCCACCGTGGTCTTGAAAATCCGCTTCGCCATTTTTCTTCCTTCACAAAATTCTTGGGCTCAATGCACGAGCAGCAACACCAGCAAGGCGGGCAGCACCAGACCCAGGCCCACCATGGGCCAGGTCATGGGGCGGCGCTGCGCATGCATCTTCAGGATCAGCAGACCCGTGATGCAGAACACCAGGCAGCCAATCGCAAAGACGTCTATGAACAGGCTCCAGGCTCCGCCCGTATTGCGCCCCTTGTGCAAGTCGTTGAGGTAGGAGATCCAGCCCCGGTCGGTTTTCTCGTACTCGACCGAGCCCTCCTTCAGGTCCACACGCAACCAGGCATCGCCGCCCGGGCGCGGCATGGGCACATAGGCCTCGTCTTCGCTCCACTCCACGGCAAACCCCTTGGCACTGACCTTGATCTGCTGAGCCAGCCAGCCATCCACCTCGGCAGGCAAGCCCACGGCATTCTTGTCCGCCGCTTCCACGCCCTGCTTCTGGGCTTGCTGCAGTTTTTCGAGCAAATCCCGAGGCAGTTGCGCATCACGCGATTCGACCTTGGGCTTGGACTCGATCTGCCCGGCGTGATTCAAGGTGAATCCCGTCACGGCAAACAGCAGCATGCCGATCAGGCAGATGGCGGAGCTGATCCAGTGCCACTCATGTAATTTTTTGAGCCAGTACGCCCGCTGCGGGGCGTTGGAGGAAGCCGCGGTCATTCAGAACTTTCTGGGATTGCGTTGCCGCCGGGCCGGGCCGAGCCGACCTTTGGGACATAGCGCCACAAGGCCAAGCCTTGCTTGCGCAGCAAGGCGGCATTCTAGTTGTGCAAATTCTAAATGCATCTCACTTTTATTTACTTTACTTGACGTAAACAAAGCGCCCCCCAAGGCCAGGGCGTTTACGCCACCCCGAAAACTCGTGACTGCATAGATCAGCAGGACACGCACCGTCTATCCAGGCAGCCTGTCTGTTGCCGTACTGCAACAAAACGTAGATTATCGGGCTCCATTATTGAATGGTATCGAGAATTATTATCAATATCACCTAGAATCCGCACGCTTTTTCAAAAAATCGACTCTTCATCAAAAGCATGTCCAACAACCATCTGACCCCGACCGACTCCAACGGCTTGCGCTGCGAGCTCAAGCAAATCGTGATTGCCGCAGGCCTGTGCCTGATTGGCGCCAGCGCGATGGCTCAGCAGGAAACCACCTTGTCCACCGTGAATGTGGAAGCCTCTGCCGACGCCAGCTTCAAAACCGAAGCCAGCCCTCAAGGCAAGTTCACCGCCCCTTTGCTGGACACGCCCAAGACCGTTCAGGTCATCAATGAAGAGATCATCAAGCAGACCGGCGCCACCAGCCTGCAAGATGCCCTGCGCTCCACCCCCGGCATCACCTTCGGCAACGGCGAAGGCGGCAACCCCACCGGCGACCAGCCTTTCATCCGCGGCATGGACGCCCAGTCCAGCACCTTTGTGGACGGCATGCGTGACATCGCCTCCGGCACCCGCGAGCTGTTCAACGTCGAAGCCGTGGAAGTCATCAAGGGCGCCGACTCGGCCTATGCCGGTCGTGGCGGCGCTGGTGGCTCCATCAATATCTCCACCAAGAAGGCCAAGAACGAGAACTTCATCTCCGGCGACGTGGGCCTGGGCACCGACAACTATCTGCGTGGCACGCTGGACATCAACCGCAAGATCAACGAGACCACCGGCATTCGCCTGAACGCCATGGGCCACAGTGCCGACGTTCCCGGCCGCAACGGTCCTGACAACAAGCGCTGGGGCATTGCCCCCACCGTGACCTTCGGCATGGGCACAGCCACCGAAGTGACGCTGTCCTGGCAGCATCTGCAGACCGACAACACCCCCGACGGCGGCGTGCCTTATCTGTATAGCAATGGTGTCAACGCAGCCGGTTCAACCAACGCAACGCAACTGCCCGGCGGCTCCAAGATTCGCCCCACTTACGGCAACAGCCGCGACAACTGGTACGGCCTGAACAACCGTGACTACGAGAAGGAAAAGAGCGATCTGTTCACCGCTTCGGTCACCCACAAGTTCACCGACACCAACAAGATCCGCAACAGCCTGCGCTATAGCAAGACCAAGCAGGACTATATCTGGACCCAGCCCGACGACTCCAAGGGCAATGCCCTCAATGGCTATGTCTGGCGCCGTGGCAACTACCGTGTCTATGACACCACCACGCTGCAGAACGTCACCGAATTTACCGGCAAGGAGCAGACCGGCTCCATCGGCCACAGCTATGCCTTCGGTCTGGAACTGTCCAAGGAAAAGGCTGACGGCAGCTCGGGCGCCATCCAGAGCGGCACCGGCGTGTGCACCTCGGTGTCCGACCCCTGGTGCACCACCTTGAGCAACCCCAGCGGCGCCAATGCAGCCTGGAATGTCCCCTTGACTCTCCCAGCGCAATCCACCGTCAACAAAATCGACACCATTGCTGTTTACGGCTTTGATACTCTGAAGCTCAACGAGCAATGGCTGGTGAATGCAGGTCTGCGCGTGGACCACTACAAGCTCAACGCTTCCGGCCCCGCCGGCGGCCGTGGCGCCAGCGCCTACCCGGCGTATGACCTGAGCCGCAGCGATACGATGTTCAACTACCAGCTGGGTGTGGTCTACAAGCCCTCATCCAATGGCAGCATCTACGCCAACATCGGTACCTCTTCGCGCCCCGGTGGCTCGACTCTGGGCAACGGCAGCGAGGACCTGACCACGACCACCGATGCGCTGATCAGCCTGAAGCCGGAAAAGACCAAGTCCATCGAGCTGGGCACCAAGTGGGACCTGCTGGACAAAAAGCTGAACCTGACTGCCGCAGTCTTCCGCAATGAAGTGACCAATGTGCGCATCAGCGATGCAACCGGCACGTACATGGGCGGCAACAAGGAAGTCAATGGCATCGAACTGGGCTTTACCGGCCAGATCCTGTCCAATCTGAGCGTGTTCGGCGGCTATACCTTTATGGATAGCGAATTCAAGAACATGGGCAAGGACGATGTTCGCAATGGCCTGCCCTTCTACAACACGCCCAAGCACAGCTTCAGCCTGTGGACCAGCTACAAGCCCATGGCCAAGCTGACCTTGGGCCTGGGTATCTATGCTCAGAGCGACGTTGCTGCCAGCTACATTCAAGGCAAGGGGGGCATCGTGACCAAGGGCGCTTCCGGCTATGCCCGTTACGACGCGATGATGGCCTACCAGATCGACAAGAACCTGAGCTTCCAGCTGAACGTCTACAACCTGGGCAACAAGGTGTACTACACCGGCGTGCGCTCGCCTCATTACGCCAATATGGGCGCTGGCCGCTCGGCCGTGGCCTCGCTCAAGTTCACGTACTAATTCATGTACTGACAGGAGCAATGGCAGTCCTGCCTGCGCTTGATCTGGCGCAGCCTGGCTGCAAACCATGCCCCAAAGCCCCGCAGGCCTCTGATGCCAGCGGGGCTTTTTACATGCACACTTGGCGGGTCAAGCGCATTGCCGCTCGCAAAGCCTGATCTTTGCCATCAAAACCATAGCTTATAGCGCCTGTCCACAAATGTTTTCAAGCCAATAAGTCATTGAAAGCTATAGGCATCAAGCGCTACCCGCTATGGTTAATGATGTAACCCGGATCATCAACAGATAGATATCGCCTCACTCCTGCCATGTTGCTACGCATCCCCAGCCTGCTCACTCCCGATGAAGTACGCCACTGCCGTCAGGCGCTGGAAGCCGCCAGCTGGCAGGACGGAAAGACCACGGCCGGCCACGTGGCCGCTCAGGTCAAGAGCAATCTGCAACTGCCGCTGGACAGCAAGACCGGCCAGCAGATAGGCGATCTGATCCTGGACCGGCTGGGCCGCAACCCGCTGTTCATGTCGGCAGCCCTGCCGCTCAAGGTCCTGCCGCCGCGCTTCAATCGCTATGAGGGTGGAGGCACTTATGGCAACCATATCGACAACGCCTTCTTCACCATTCCGGGCACGGCCATCAAGGTCAGAACCGATGTCTCCACCACGGTGTTCTTCAGCGACCCCGACGAATACGAAGGCGGCGAGCTGATGGTGGAAGACACTTTCGGCCAGCAAAGCGTGAAGCTCGCGGCCGGCGATGCCATCGTCTACCCCGGCACCAGCTTGCACCGAGTCAACCCCGTGACGCGCGGCACGCGCTATGCCTCGTTCTTCTGGACGCACAGCCTGGTCAAGTCGGCAGAGCAACGCCGTCTGCTGTTTGATCTGGACCAGAGCATTCAGCAACTCACGCAAGAACAGCCCGAGCATCCGCGCATCGCCGCCCTCTCGGGTACCTATCACAATCTCTTGCGCATGTGGTCTGAAAGCTAGCCCCCTGGGAGACGACAGCCTGCGCTGCCGGGTAGCCCTCGCCGGCTGTCTCCCCCTACACCGCACCTGCTTTGCTGCCTCGCCCCCATCCAACCGGCTTGATTTATGACTGTTGAACCTTTGAATGCCGCTGGCCAGCCCGTCAAACCGCCACTGACGCAGATTTCCGCGCAGATAGGTTCCCTGGCGGACTACGCCCGGCTGGCCCGCGAGCATATGGAGGCTCAGGCCTGGACCCACCTGGAAAGCGGTGCGGACCAGGGTCTGACTCTGGCCCACAACCGCCAGGCCTTCGACCGTATCCGTCTCTGTCCTGAGCCGCTCGCCGATCTGTCCGCCGCGCATACGCGGCAAAGCCTGCTGGGCCAGAGTCTGGACTGGCCGTTGCTGCTGGCACCAGTTGCCTATCAACAGCTGGCGCATCCCGAAGGCGAACTCGCCACGGCGCGCGCGGCCATGGCCATGCGCACCGGCATGGTGGTCAGCACCCTATCCAGTTGCACGCTCGAAGAAATCGCCCAGGCCGCGCAAGCTGCAGCGCAGGAGCTGGGGCGCAGCGGCCCGCTGTGGTTCCAGCTCTACCAGCAGCCAACGCGCGAGCACACGCTGCAGCTGATTCGCCGCGCCGAAGATGCCGATTATCAGGCGCTGGTCTGGACGGTGGACGCCCATATCAAGCGCTCCAGCTACCCGCTGCCGCCAGGCGTGGAGGCCGTCAATCTGCGTGGCATTCCCCAGCAACGGCAGACCGGCGATCTGATGAGCGAGCACATTCTGTTCGGCAGCGAGCTGGCCCGAGGCGCGCCCACCTGGGACGACCTGGTCTGGCTGCGTCAGCAAACCCGGTTGCCGCTGATCGTCAAAGGTCTGCTCTCGGCCCGCGCCGCCGCGCAAGCCGTGGAGCTGGGGGCCGATGCCATCGTGGTATCCAACCATGGCGGGCGAGTGCTGGACACCGCCGTCTCCCCCCTCGAAGTGCTGCCTGCCATTCGCGCGGCCACGCCTGCCCATATTCCGCTGCTGATGGACGGCGGCGTGCGCCAGGGCACCGATGTGCTCAAGGCCATCGCCCTGGGTGCCAGCGCCGTGCTGCTGGGCCGGCCGCAAATGCATGCCCTGGCGGCGGCCGGTATGCTGGGGGTGGCACATATGCTGTATCTATTGCGCGCCGAGCTGGAGCTGGCCATGGCCCAGACCGGTTGCGCCAGCCTCGATCAGATCGCTCCCCGGCTTTTAACCACTTGCTGATTGTGCGTAATTTGGCGGCATGCGTTGCAAATGCGATGGATTCTCATTTATACTCCGCCTATTACATCAATAGCCAGCAACAACTGCCTGTAGCCATGATCGTCTGTGTATGCCGCCGGGTTTCTGACCGAGAAATAGCACGCCACGCGCATGCGGGGATGAGCTTTGACGAAATCCAGTTTGAATTGGGTGTTGCCACACAATGCGGGCGCTGCGAAGGCTGCGCACGCGATGTCGTCGCCCAGTGCAGTGCAAGCCATCCGATCGCGGCCATCCACAACGAAGCGCAATCCTGCGCGTCGGTGCAGACGGTTCAGCTTGCCACCAACATTCTGGAAAGCAAAGCATGGCCCACCTCTCCGTCCTCTCAGCCGTCTTTGGCAGTCTGATTCTCGTGATGGTATGCACCTGGTGGATCCTGCGTGAATGATGCGATCCTGTCTGCGTGCCCTGCTTCCTGTGCCTGCTATTGCCGGTTGACCAGCGCTTTTCCTTTCTGATCCCAGCCTGCGCTGGTTGCTCTTCTCGTTCTTATGTCCCAGTCTGATCGATTTGCACCTGCCAGCGGCCCGAGCCGCAATATGGCAGTTGCTGGTGCTGTGGTTGTCGTGCACGCTGCCGCCCTGTGGGCCATGCAGCATGGCCTGGCACAGCAAAAGCCGCCAGAGATAGTGATTCCCGCCAGCGTGATTGCCCAGTTTGTGGCACCGCCGGCTGCCGAACCTGCCCCGCCGGCCCCTCCCCCTCCACCCAAGCCTCCGGCGCCAGCGCCCAAGCCCGAGACCAAACCGCAGCCCAAGCCCGAGGTCAAGAAGACTCCGCTGCCCAAGGCCATCAAGGACCCGACACCGGCACCGGCTGCACCTCAGGGGGCATTGGAGGACAGCGACAGCAAACCGGACAAGACACCGCCGGCGCCACCCGCGCCCCCGGCACCTCCGGCTCCGCCTGCGCCTCCCGCACCACCAGCTCCGCCCAAGATCGAGCAGCCATCGAGCAATGCGGCCTATCTGAACAACCCCGCTCCCGCTTATCCTTCGGTCAGCAAGCGCATGGGGGAACAAGGCAAGGTGCTGCTGCGCGTCTATATCAACGAGCAGGGCCAGCCCGAGAAAATCGAAATCAAGCAGTCCAGCGGCTTTGAACGCCTGGATGACGCCGCCGTCAACACCGTGCGCCAGTGGAAGTTTGTCCCCGGCAAGCGCAACGGCGTGGCCGAACCCATGTGGCACATCGTGCCCATCAACTTTGTTCTCAAATAAATCTGCAGTTCTCAGGAGTACCCATGGAATCCCAATTCGGCATTGCCCACGTCTGGACACAGGGCGACTTCGTGACCAAAGGCGTGGCCATCATCTTGCTGGTCATGTCGGTGGCCTCTTGGCTGGTCATCATTCTCAAGGCGCTGGATATTGTGAAATTCAAGAAGTTCGCCACTCAGGCGCAGGACTTCTGGCACAGCCCCGATCTGGCCACCGGCCTGGAAAAGCTGGGTGACGACAAGCAGAACCCCTTCCGCTTCATGGTGCTCGAAGGCCGTGAAGCCTCCGCCCACCACCGCAAGACCAGCGTCCACCTGCATGACACGCTGGACATCAGCGACTGGGTGACCCGCTGCCTGCGCAACGGCATCAACGAATTCACGGCCCGCCTGCAATCCGGCCTGGCCATTCTGGCCTCCGTGGGCTCGACCGCCCCCTTCATCGGCCTGTTCGGCACCGTCTGGGGCATCTACCACGCTCTGGTGGCCATCGGCATGTCCGGCCAGTCATCCATCGATAAGGTGGCCGGCCCCATCGGCGAGGCGCTGATCATGACCGCTCTGGGCCTGGCCGTCGCCATCCCCGCCGTGCTGGGCTATAACGCTCTGGTACGTGGCAACAAGGGCATTTTGAACGCCCTCAACAGCTTCGCCCACGACGTGCACGCCTACTTCGTGACCGGTGCCCGCGTTTCCGTGGACGGCCAGGTCTCTGGCAATGTGCTGCCCCTGAAGAAAGGCGCCTAAGCCATGTCATTCGGAACCATGGACGATGGGGACAGCGATGATGTGATGAACGAGATCAATATGACGCCTCTGGTGGACGTCATGCTGGTTCTGCTCATCATCTTCATCATCACCGTGCCCGTGATGAAACACTCGGTCAACGTGGACCTGCCCCGCGCCACCAACCAGCCCGAGGACACCAAGCCTGCCACCGTGCAGCTGGGCATCACGGCCGACGGTAAATATTCCTGGAACGGCCAGGAAATCGGTGACGAGCAACTGGAGACCAATCTTCAGACCGAGGCCGCCAAGGAGCCGCAGCCCGACCTGCATATCCGCGGCGACAAGGAAGTGCGCTACGAGCGCGTGGCCCAGGCCATGGCCGCCGCCCAGCGCGCTGGCGTCAAGAAAATAGGCTTTGTGACCGACCCATCCAAATAAGCCCATGCTTGCAAAAAACGGCCCTCAGGGGCCGTTTTTTATTGTGGAACCTGCATCAAAACAGCACTCAAGCCGCCCGGCACAGGCACAAACTGCTGATGGACCGCAGGCACAAGTCTTCAGATGCGGCGGGACAGATTCCACATTAAAAATAAATGGCAGTTTTTTGCGAATGAGATTAAGTATCACTTGCTTTTCAATTGAGAATTGTTATCATTACACCAGTTTTTGATCTTAAGGAATCACGGCATGTCTGCACCGCTTGTTGCGACCTCACAGCCCAACAACCGTAGCACCCCCTCCATGGCTGCTGCAACCCCCTCAGCCGCTTCCGGCTCCAGCCTGGGCCTGGACAGCGCCCTGCTGCTCAACGGCCAGAAGGCAGTCACCATCCTGCACAACGGCACTCCTTATCGCCTGCAGGCCACCAAGCTGGGCAAGCTCATTCTGACCAAATAAACCGTTTCATCGTGGGGCGACACTGCAAGTGTCGATTCGCCAGCCATAGTCGTTGTAGAGCACCTGCCCTCTCTTGTGCTTACGCTTCACATAGCCACGCGTTTTTTCCTCATTCGCAACCCGCCAAAACAAAACCCCTGCGCGCATCAAGCGGCAGGGGTTTTGTTTTGGACTCTGCCGCTGCAGCGGCAGAAATCAAGCCATTACAGGCCCAGGGCTGCGATGCCGGCCTTGGCAACCTGTGCGTCTTCGTTGGCCTTCACACCCGAGACACCCACAGCGCCCAGCACCTGACCGTCCTTGACGATGGCCACGCCACCTTCGAGCAGACCGTCCACAAACGGAGCGCTCAGGAAAGCGGTACGGCCATTGTTGATCATGTCTTCAAAAGCCTTGGTGTCCTTGCGGCCCACGGCTGCAGAGCGTGCCTTGGCGGGGGCGATATGCGAAGAGATGGGAGCAGCACCATCCATACGCTGCAACAGCAGCAGATGGCCGCCGTCGTCCACGATGGAGATCGTCACGGGCCAGTTGTTCTTCAGTGCTTCAGCTTCGGCAGCCGCAGCGATGGCTTTCACATCGGCCAGTTCGAGTTCGTGCTTGGTCTTCATAAGATAAAAAGCTCCGTTGGATTGTCAATGCAGCAAGCATATTCTGTACTTTGCAGGCAAAAGTAGATGCGATGTGAAAAACATTCCATCCTAAAACTGCCGCATTGCAACGGGGTATTGCAAAGGCTTCTCAAGACCCCCACCTAGAATGACAATGTTTCAACACACAATTCCTGAAGGAGGAATGGCTACATGAACGAACAAGTCACCACACTGGGCTCTGCGGGCTACGGTGTCTCGCAGCAAGAGCGCAACCGTGTCTTGCGCAATACCTACTGGCTGCTGGCACTCAGCCTGATCCCCACCGTGCTGGGCGCTTGGCTGGGCGTAGCCACTGGCATGACTCGCGCGCTGACGGGCGGCGTGGGCCTGATCGTGTTCATGGTCGGCGCCTTCGGCTTCATGTTCGCGATCGAAAAGACCAAGCACAGCGCCGCTGGCGTGCCCGTGCTGCTGGCCTTCACCTTCTTCATGGGCCTGATGCTATCGCGCCTGATCGGCATGATTCTGGGCTTCTCCAACGGCACCCAGCTGATCATGACCGCCTTTGCCGGTACTGCTGGCGTGTTCTTCGTGATGGCCATGCTGGCCACCGTGATCAAGCGCGACCTGTCGGGCATGGGCAAGTTCCTGTTCGTGGGTGCTCTGGTGCTGATGGTAGGCGCCATCATCAATGTCTTCGTGGGTTCCACGGCAGGCATGATGGCCATCTCCATGCTGGCCATCGGTATCTTCTCCGCCTACATGCTGTATGACCTCAAGCAGATCATCGACGGCGGCGAGACCAACTACATCAGCGCCACCCTGGCCCTGTATCTGGACCTGTTCAACGTGTTCCAGAGCCTGCTGGCCCTGCTGGGTATCATGGGCGGCGACCGCGACTAAACCTCGCCACCACCCAAGCAGAAAGGAGTGCCTTGCGCACTCCTTTTTGTTTCCGGTAACCTTGACGTCAAGCGCGGTCATCGCATTGATGGATATTTCAGTCATGGCCTAAATTTCCGACTGCCGCTGCCGATAAGCAGACAAGATGAAGCCAAACCACCTTCCCCGCGCACTTGCCATTGCCCTGCTGCCTCTGGTACTGGCAGGCTGCAAGATTGAAGACATTCCGGGCCTGGGTCCAGACCCACGCACCGTGGCGCGCGAGTCCGAAGCCAAGGCCATTGGTGGTGCCTGTCGGCATGCCATGCGCGGGCTGGAGGATTGCTACGTCCTCAACCCCAAGGCGCCCAAGGCGCTTGTGTTTGCGGGCTGGAAGGACATGGATGAATACATGCGCTCCAACAAGATCGAAGGCGTACCTTCCGTACTGGGTCAGAGCGCAGCCGAAAAACGCAGCACTGCGGAGCCCGAAAACAGCGCCAGTCGCAACCGCAGCTGAAATCGCTTGTGCCAGGCCCGGATCATGAGTTCCGGGCCAGTGCCAGCCAACGCCCCCACAGGCCGTAGCAACACTGCTACGGCTTTTTTCATGTTCGACATCTCTCACGCCAAGCACCTCGGATGTCATATTTCCTTTATGGACTTTGAACACAAACAATTCTCATTTATATTCATTGACTATTGATTCCATTCTTAGCCGCACATACGCGCATCCCAGCGACAAGTTCTGTTGTGCTCTCAACCATGGGGACAAGACTGCCGTGCCAGATGATGACTTCAACCAAATACGCCTTGAGCATGAGGCCCTCATGCTGACCTATACGGAAGTGCAGACCCGCTGCACGGCACAGATGCAGTCGCTGGCACGGGAAGTCGAAGCACTCCGGCAGCAGCTCGTACAGCTCAGGGCCAAGGTCATTGTCCGCGACAGCGCTCTTGCCTGGGAGCGTGAGCAGCGCCACGCCCTGGCCCAGGCGATGGCACTGGATCTGCTGCGGGAAACACCTCAACCCACAGCTGAACAGACAGTGTCCGGCATCGACTGGCCTTTGGTTGAGGATACCGACACCCAGGCCTTGTCCGAGCAGCAGCTACTGGAAGACAGTCTGCACGCCGCCGACCTGGTAATTTGCCAGACAGGTTGCATCAGCGATGGAGCCTACTGGCGCGTGAAGGATCACTGCAAGCGCACCGGCAAGACCTGCCTGCTGGTGGATCAGCCGACCGCCTTGCGGGTGGTTCGCATTCACCCATCGGGAGAGAACGGAAAGGTCGTTGCTGCCCAAGCCTGCATCGAGGGTGCTCCATGAGCCATGGCACAGGAAAAACCTGGGCTGCAGATTTGCTGTCTGCCTGGAAGCAGCAGACCCGCACAGCACTGGCCGCAACGCTGGAGCATCGCCATCTCTCCGCACTTGAACACTATAGACATGCACAACAGCTAGGCTTGCAGTTGCTGGTCGCGGAGTCCGGCGATATTGCCGACGATGACCGTATCGCCGCTTATGTGGTTGCCCACCTGAATCTGGCAGATGCCCTCGTCGAAGCGGACCGGGCGGGCGCTGCATTTGAATGCCTGCATGAGGCGCAACAGGCCCTGATGCCATTGCTGCAGCAGGACTCCACCCGCCAGTCCCTGAGTCTGGCGATATATCGTCATCTGCCGCAGCTCCTGGCCGCGCAGGCTGAGCACGCGGCAGCACGGCCCCATAGCGCCTGCGGCATCTGCGCCCCAGCACCCGTCCACCTTGCCAGCAACAGGCACTCTCGCCTTGCCAGCTTCGAGTCCGCGCATTCATCAATGCACTGACTCCCTTCTCTCACCGCCAAGGCTTTTACTCATGAGCTACACCCTGCCCCCACTGGCCTACGACTACGCAGCGCTGGAGCCGCATATCGATGCGCAAACCATGGAGATTCACTACTCCAGGCACCACCAGACCTACGTCAACAACCTCAACGCGGCACTCGAAGGCAGCGAGTACGCGCAATGGCCGCTGAACGATCTGCTCGTCAAGATCGAATCGCTGCCTCAGACGCTGCGCCAGGCCGTGCGCAACAATGGCGGCGGCCATGCCAATCACAGCTTGTTCTGGCAAGTCATGTCTCCCAAAGGGGGCGGCCTGCCGCAGGGCGCTCTTGCGGCAGCCATTGACAGGGACCTGGGCGGCTTCGAGAACTTCAAGACCGAGTTCACCAAGGCCGCCATCAGCCGCTTCGGCAGCGGCTGGGCCTGGCTCAGCGTGGACCACAGCGGCAAGCTGCATGTGGAGAGCAGCGCCAATCAGGACAGCCCTCTGATGCCTGGCATTGGCAGCGGCAACACACCAATCCTGACCCTGGATGTCTGGGAACACGCCTATTACCTGAAATACCAGAACCGCCGTCCCGAATACATCGCCGCTTTCTACAACGTGGTGGACTGGGACGAAGTGGCGCGCCGCTTCGCTACCGCCACCCAGGCTGTCAGGAGCTGAACCATGGGCCCGGACGGACTGCAGACCGCCTCTTCCAGCCATACCCCTCTGCCGCTCAGGACCAGACTCGGGCTGCTGATCTCTGTGGCCGGCGCTCTGGTGCTGGCATCCATGCTCTGGAAACAGCTGCAGAGCAATCCCGCAGCACTGAATGCTCTGCTGGGCGGCAGCGTGGCGGCGCTGGCAACGGCGCTGGGCGCTCTGCCTGTGCTGCTGACCCAACATCCATCCGAGCGCACGCAGGACACTCTATTTGGCTTTGGCGCAGGAGTGATGCTGGCCGCTTGCGCCTTTTCATTGATTCTGCCCGGACTGGAAGCCGCCAGGGCCGCCACCCCGAGCGGGAGCAGCGAATGGCTGGGCGGTGCCATGATCGGCGTCGCCATTTTGCTCGGCGGTGCCGCTCTGCTGGCCATGGACCGCCTGCTGCCGCACGAGCACTTCATCAAAGGCCGCGAAGGCAGCCATGCCCGCCAGCTGCGACGCACCTGGCTGTTTGTGATTGCCATCACCCTTCACAACCTGCCCGAAGGTCTGGCCATCGGCGTGGGCTATGCAGCCAACGACGGGCTGCGCGCAAGCTCGCTCACGCTGGGCATTGCCATACAGGATGTACCCGAGGGTTTCGTGGTCGCAGCCTCTTTGCTGGCTGCCGGCTATACCCGAGGCTTTGCGGTAGTGCTGGGTGCACTGACAGGGCTGGTCGAGCCTCTGGGCGCCGTGATCGGCGCCATCGTGGTCAGCAGCTCCACCATGCTGCTGCCCTGGGGCCTGGGCTTTGCAGCCGGGGCCATGCTGTTTGTCATCAGCCACGAAATCATTCCCGAATCCCACCGCAAGGGCCATGAAGCCTGGGCCACCACAGGACTCATGCTGGGCTTTGTGCTGATGATGATTCTGGATACGTCGCTTGGCGGCTGAACTGCGCCGCTCAGGCGCAGTTCAGGGCTTGCTCGCTATGCCCGCTCGAAAACGGCCATGGACTCCACATGCGCCGTATGCGGGAACATGTTCACCACACCCGCCGCCACACAGCGATAGCCGGCCTGGTGCACCAGCAAGCCTGCATCACGCGCCAGCGTGGCCGGGTTGCAGCTCACATAGACAATGCGCTTGGGGAACTGCCAGCTTTCCTGACCCTCGGGCAGCGGAGGCAGCAAATCGGGCTGCTCTTCGCTGGCAACGCCGGTCTGCTTGGCGCCGATGCGGATCTGGTGAATATCGGCCAGTGCCTTGGACAGGGCAAACGCACCTTCACGCGGAGGATCGACCAGCCACTTGTCGGAGTTGCCGTCGGCAATCAGCATGGCGGGAGTCATCTCGAACAGATTGCGCGCCACAAAGCTGGTGGAAGCCAGCTTGTCGTCTTCGCTACGGGTGGCGTTGTTGGCCGCATAGTTCTCGTGCGAGCGCTTGACCAGGGTTTCCGAACCTTCAATGCCCAGTACCTCGCGCGCCATGGTGGCAATGGGCAGCGTGAAGTTGCCAAGACCGCAGAACCAGTCGATGACGCGCTCGTCCTTTTTAGCATCCAGCAGGCGCAGCGAGCGCGCGACCAGCACGCGGTTGATATGTGGATTGACCTGGGTGAAGTCTGTCGGCTTGAACGGCATGGTGATGCCGAAGTCCGGCAGACCATAGGACAGCTGTGTACCGCCTTCTTCCATCAGGTGCACGGTATCCGGACCCTTGGGCTGCAGCCACCACTGGACGTTCTGCTCGGCAGCAAAGTCGCGCAGGCGCTGCTTGTCGGCATCCGACAGAGGCTCCAGATGACGCAGCACCAGGGCAGTGACATGGTCGCCGCAAGCCACTTCGATCTGAGGACAGGTTTCGCGCGCATCCATGCTGGCGATCAGTGCGCGCATGGGCATGAGCATTGCATCCACATGGGGCGGCAAAATCTTGCAAACCTCCATGTCCGCGATGTAGCGGCTCTTGCGCTCGTGGAAGCCCACCAGCACCTTGCCCTTCTTGGCCACATAGCGCACCGACAGGCGCGAGCGAAAGCGATAGCCCCAGGCCGGGCCTTCGATGGGGCGCAGCAGCGTCTCGGGCTTGACCTTGGCCAGATGCCAGAGGTTGTCTTCCAGTACACGCTGCTTGATGGCGACCTGGGCCGCCACATGCAGATGCTGCATCTTGCAGCCACCACAGGCGCCGGCATGCAGCCCGAAATTAGGGCAACCGGGCGTCACACGCTGCGAGGACTCGCGGTGGATTTCAGTCAGCGTGGCCGCTTCCCAGTTGTTCTTCTTGCGATGGGTGTTGGCGCTGACGATTTCACCGGTCAGGGCGCCGTCGATGAAGACCACCTTGCCGTCGGGCTTGCGGGCTACGCCCTGGGCATCCATGTCCATGGACAGCACTTCCAGCCAGCCCTCGGGCAGCGCCGGGGCATCAGACGGGACTTCGGGCAGGTTTTCGGGAATTTTGTTGTCGCGGGATTCACTCATGGTGCCCGATTGTCTCAGGCCACCCCATACCCGAGAGCCGACCACGGCAAAAAACTGCATGGACGCCCATATCACGCGCCCAGCCGGTAGGCCCTCTGCAAGGCAAAATCAAGCCTCAATGTGCCGCCGAAGCTTGTCTGACAGCTATGCAATCAGAAGCGTTGCTCTTCACGCAGCCTGCGCTCGCGGCTATTGCGCGCCGCAGCAATCTGGGCGCGCTCGGCGATCAGGTTGACCTCGGTGGCACAGTTGTACTCGTCGAGCGAGAAAAACATGCGGGCTCCGGGGGAGAGCTGCGACACCGTCTGATGCAGGGGCAGAGACAGGTCGACCGGCGCCACATTGGAGCGATAGATCAGCTCGTTATTGGGTGCATAGACAAAATAGCAGGCAGCCGATGCGACCTGGGC
The DNA here is from genome assembly GCF_016772095.1 of Comamonas sp. NyZ500. NCBI lineage: Bacteria > Pseudomonadati > Pseudomonadota > Betaproteobacteria > Burkholderiales > Comamonadaceae > Comamonas > Comamonas sp. NyZ500. The sequence continues at coordinate 33,731 of NZ_JAEIJE010000031.1, forward strand.
CCAAGCACAGGCCGACAGAACCAAGGCGGCACGCAGGACGGATGCAGCGGTCATGAACTCTCCCTTCCCTGACGGGGCTCCATGCCCCTGTAATGCGGCTATTTTACGATTAGCGACGCAGCGACCGGGTCGATGCGAAATTTCTTCATTGCAAGAAAATTGCTTGCCGCCATGCCCCCCTATGCGCACAGCCTGCACAAACACCTTGCGGATCCCGCTCGGGCATTCGCACGAATATAAATTTCTGTATTGACAGAAATTTCAAGCAAGACCACACTTCATCTCATGCAACTGAGTCCTATCGCTGAACGCTTTGTGCATCACTGGGGAGATATGGGCAACGCCTGGGGCGTGAACCGCACGGTGGCACAAATTCATGCACTGCTGTTCTTTCATGGCCGTCCCCTCAATGCCGACGAAATCTGCGAAACCCTGGGCGCGGCACGCTCCAACGTCAGCAACAGCCTCAAGGAGCTGCTGAACTGGAACCTGATTCGCAGCAGCCGCAAGAGCGGTGACCGGCACGAGTATTTCGAGACCTCGGCCGATGTCTGGGAGCTGCTGCGCACCATTGTGCGAGAGCGCAAGCAGCGCGAGTTCGACCCCACCAGCGCACTGCTGCGCGAATTGATCGCCCAGCCCGAATTCGAGCAGGAAACGCCCGATGCCCAGGACCGCGTGCACGAGACGCTGCGCCTCATGGATTCGCTGGGCATCTGGACCGACGAAATGCTGCGCCTGTCTCCAGCCACGCTGGACAAGATCCTGCGCCTTGGCGCCAGCGTCCAGCGCTTTGTCCGAGGCAAGGATGGCGGCAACGATTGAAGCCAAACTGAATTCTGTCAAGGCAGAAAACTGCAAAGGAGTAGCGTATGCGAGTTCTGATCTGCGGCGGCACAGGCTTTCTGGGCCGACATATCGTGAATGCGCTGGCCCTGCTGGACCACGACCCCGTGGTGCGCAGCCGCCACAGCCAGCCGCCGCTGGACTTTGGCTCCTGCACCACAGCCGAGGCATGGCTTGAGCATCTGCAGGGCATCGATGCCGTCATCAACGCCGTCGGTGCTTTGCGCGACAAGCCCGACCAGGATCTGCAGACCCTGCACTCTCTGGCTCCCATCGCGCTGTTCGATGCCTGTGCCCAGGCCGGCGTGCGCCGCGTGGTACAGGTCTCGGCCCTGGGCGCGGGTCAGGGCGGCACCCAGTACGCAAGCACCAAGCGCGCAGCCGACGAGCATCTGCTGGCGCTGGGCAGACAAGGCGGGCTCCATCCCGTTGTCGTGCGACCCAGCATCATCTTTGGTGCGGGCGGAGCCAGCAGCCAGCTGTTCCTGAATCTGGCCAGGCTGCCCGTTCTGCTGCTGCCCGAACTCATGCGCAGCAGCCAGATACAGCCCGTGGCCGTGCGCGACCTCGCCGAAGTGCTCGCGCATATGGCGACATCGGACACATCCGAAGGTATCGTCGAAATCGGCGGCCCCCAGCCACTTTCGACAGAAGCCTTCATCGCCAGCCTGCGCAACCAGATGGGTTACGGCCCGGCATCGGTATATGCCCTGCCCGACTGGATGAGCAAGGGCAGCGCCAGAGTCGGCGACCAGATCCCTTCCCTGCCCTGGTGCAGTGAAACCATGGCCTTGCTGGAAAACGACAACGTTACCGATCCTCAGACCCTGGCCTCGCTGCTGGGGCGCGCTCCCGTGGCTCCGGATGCCATGCTGGCCACCTTGCCCAAGGAAGGCCGCCGCCATGCCTGAGTTGCAAAACAGCAGCAGACCCAACCCGCAGAAGCAAGCTGCCCAATTCATGCACGCGAGTCTGGTCGTCGTCTGGCTGGGCACGGCTCTGGTCAGCGCACTGGACTATCTCGGACTCTCGGGCCTCAACCACGAAGGTGCCCGCTTGCTGGACCAGGGCGGCATTGGCGATACACGCTGGCAGGCACTGCTCATCTGGTCCGGCCTGCTGGCCGATTTGGCTCTGGGTCTGGCCTTGCTGCTGCGTCCAGGCCGCGCCATCTACCTGAGCGCCCTGCTGCTGATGACGGCCATGACCGTGATCGGCACGGCTCTTCAACCCACGCTGTGGCTGCACCCCCTGGGGCCGCTGCTCAAGAACCTGCCCATCGCCGCCATGCTGTGGTTCTTGCTGCAAACAGATCACTCGTACAACAGGCTTGAATCATGAATACCTATCTGTTGCTCAAGACACTGCACATCCTCTCCAGCGTGCTGCTGGTCGGTACCGGCCTCGGCTCGGCCTTCTACATGTTCTTTGCCAACCGCAGCGGCTCGGTCGCTGCCCAGGCAGTGGTCAGCCGCCTGGTGGTGCGGGCCGACTGGTGGTTCACTACTCCCTGCGTCTTCATTCAGCCGGTCACGGGCATTGCCATGGCCTATCTCGCAGGCTGGCCGCTCACCACTCCCTGGCTCACGCTTTCGCTGGGCCTCTATGCGCTGGCCGGCATCTGCTGGCTGCCCGTGGTCTGGCTGCAGATCCGCATGGCGGCGATGGCGACCCTGGCGCATAGCCAGAGCCAGGCCCTGCCGCCGCTTTTCCGGCAATACCAGTTGCGCTGGGAGGCCCTGGGCTACCCTGCCTTTGTGGCCATGGCTGGCACCTATTATTTGATGGTGAACAAGCCACAGCTCTGGGGCTGAGGCGCCTGCCATGATCGGCTCGTCCACACCTCGCTCATCAAGAAGGACGGCAGCCCGCTCATTGCAGCGATAGCGGCCATGCCGTCTCAACCTTTTGCGTCGGCTAGCGAAACACACCAATCGCTTCCACAAGATTCTTCACCTGCCATTGCATGCTGCTCGACGCCTGCGCCCCCTGGGTCACCAGTTGCGC
>NZ_JAEIJE010000032.1:0-32381 GCF_016772095.1 Comamonas sp. NyZ500
GCCGAGGGCAATGCCAGCGGCGACAACGCCCCCAAGATGATGAGCATCGGCATGCACTGCCGACTGCTGGGCCGTCCTGGCCGGATTACAGCGCTGCAGCGCTTCCTCGACCACATCCAGAAGCACGACAAGGTGTGGGTGTGCCGCCGTATTGATTTGGCTCGTCACTGGGCCGAGCGTTTCCCTTGCAAGGATTGATTGCGACATGGCTTTGACCCTGGAACAACTGAATGCCGCCGATGCGGCAACCGCCACCGACCTGCTCGATGGCCTGTACGAGCACTCGCCCTGGATTGCCGCCAAGGCACTGGAGCAGCGCCCCTTCAAGTCCATGGCGCATATCAAGCACGCCATGGCCAAGGTGCTGGCCGAGTCCAGCGAGCAGGCCCAGCTCGATCTGATCCGCGCTCACCCGGAGCTGGCCGGCAAGCAGATGGAGACCAACACGCTCACCGCCGAATCGACGAATGAGCAGAAGAAGGCTGGCCTGACCAACTGCACGCCCGAAGAACTGGAGCACATCCGCAAGCTCAATGCCGAATACGGCAAGCGCTTCGGCTTCCCCTTCATCCTGGCCGTGCGCGGCGCGCGCGGTCTGGGTCTGAGCAAGGCCGAGATCATTGCGACCTTCGAACGCCGCATGTTCAACCACCCTGCCTACGAACAGGCCGAGGCACTGCGCAACATCCACCGCATCGCCGAGATCCGTCTGAACGACAAGTTCGGCTACGAGCCCGTCGAAGGCAACGAAGTCTGGGACTGGCAGGAACGCCTGTCCACCAACAGCGACCCCGGCTACGCCGAAAAAGGCCAGCTGACGGTGACCTATCTGACCGACGCCCACCGCGCCTGCGCCCAGCGCATCAGCCACTGGATGCGCGAGATCGGATTCGACGAGGTCGAGATCGACGCCGTGGGCAATGTGGTGGGCCGCTACAAGGCTGCCACCGAAGGCGCCAAGACCCTGCTGACCGGCAGCCACTACGACACCGTGCGCAATGGCGGCAAGTACGACGGCCGCCTGGGCATCTTTGTGCCCATGGCCTGCGTCAAGCAACTGGCCCAGCAAGGCAAGCGTCTGCCCTTCAACATCGAAGTGGTGGGCTTCTCGGAAGAGGAAGGCCAGCGCTACAAGGCCACCTTCCTGGGCTCGGGCGCCCTGGTGGGCGACTTCAAGCAGGAATGGCTGGAGCAAAAGGACGCCGACGGCATCACGCTGCGCGAAGCCATGCTGCATGCCGGCCTGTGCATCGACGATATCCCCAAGCTGGAGCGTGACCCCGCCAGGTACCTGGGCTTTGTGGAAGTGCACATCGAGCAGGGCCCCGTGCTCAACGAGCTGGACATTCCCCTGGGCATCGTCACCTCCATCAACGGCAGTGCCCGCTATGTCTGCGAATTCATCGGCATGGCCAGCCACGCAGGCACCACGCCCATGGACCGCCGCCGCGACGCCGCGGCCGGCGTGGCCGAGCTGTCGCTGTACATCGAAAAGCGCGCCGGCCAGGATGGCGACAGCGTGGCCACCATCGGCCAGCTGAACGTGCCTTCAGGCTCGGTCAACGTGGTGCCCGGCCGCTGCCAGTTCTCGCTGGACCTGCGCGCGCCCACCAACGAGCAGCGCGACGCCATGATCAACGACATCATGGCCGAGATGGCTGCGATCGCCGAACGCCGCGGCCTGCGCTACACCACCGATCTGTCCATGAAGGCAGCGGCTGCGCCCAGTGCTCCCGAATGGCAGAAACGCTGGGAAAACGCTGTCGACGCACTGGGCGTGCCCCTGTTCCGCATGCCCAGCGGCGCCGGTCACGACGCCATGAAGCTGCACGAAATCATGCCCCAGGCCATGTTGTTCGTGCGCGGCATGAACGCCGGCATCAGCCACAACCCGCTGGAAGCCTCCACCTCCGACGACATGCAACTGTCCGTGGACGCCTTCACCCACCTCCTCCAACAACTGGCTCAAGAACAGCAATGACCAATATGAATCAAGACAAGCAAGCCACCTACGCCGCCATCGATGCATGGATTGACGAGCACTTCGACGAAGAAGTGAAGTTTCTGCAAGCCATGGTGCAAGTGCCCACGGACACGCCTCCCGGCAACAACGCACCCCACGCTGAACGCACTGCCGAGCTGATCAAGGGCTTTGGCTTCGACGCCGAAAAGCACGTCGTGCCCGAAGCCGACGTCAAGGCCTATGGCATGGAGTCCATCACCAACCTGATCGTGCGCCGCCCCTACGGTGACGGTGGCCGCACCATCGCCCTGAACGCCCACGGCGACGTGGTGCCTCCGGGCGAAGGCTGGACCAAGGACCCCTACGGCGCCGAGATCGAAGACGGCAAGCTCTATGGCCGCGCCGCTGCCGTAAGCAAGAGCGACTTCGCCTCCTTCACCTTCGCCGTGCGTGCTCTGGAAGCCGTGGCCAAGCCCAGCAAGGGCGCCGTGGAACTGCACTACACCTATGACGAAGAGTTCGGCGGCATCATGGGCCCCGGCTGGCTGCTGGAAAAGGGCCTGACCAAGCCCGACCTGATGATTGCAGCGGGCTTCAGCTACGAAGTAGTTACCGCTCACAACGGCTGCCTGCAGATGGAAATCACCGTGCAGGGCAAGATGGCTCACGCCGCCGTGCCCCACACCGGTGTGGACGCGCTGCAAGCCACGGCCGTGCTGCTGACCGCTCTGTACGGCGAAAACGTCAAGTACAAGCAAGTCACTTCGCAAGTGCCCGGCATCAAGCACCCCTACCTGAATGTCGGCCGCATCGACGGCGGCACCAACACCAACGTGGTGCCCGGCAAGGTCATGCTCAAGATCGACCGCCGCATGATTCCTGAAGAGAATCCCGTGGAAGTGGAAGCCAGCATCCGTGCTGTGATCGCCAAGGCCATCGAAGACTTCAATACCCAGGGCGGCTACACCGGCGAAGACGCCGTGCGCGTGGACATCAAGCGCCTGCTGCTGGCCAACGCCATGACCCCCCTGGACGGCAACAAGCCCCTGGTCGACGCCATCCAGAAGCATGGCGAAGCCATCTTCGGCGAAGTGCCTCCTGCAGTGGGCACGCCTCTGTACACCGACGTGCGCCTGTATGTCGAGCGCGGCATCCCCGGCGTGATCTACGGCGCCGGTCCCCGCACCGTGCTGGAATCGCACGCCAAGCGCTCCGACGAGCGCCTGGTGCTGGAAGACCTGCGCCGTGCCACCAAGGTGGTGGCCCGCTCGCTGGTGGACCTGACTGCCTGAGCACCAAACACCGTTTGAACGCCTAGCCTTCTTCTGTCTGGATGGAGGTTTTTCAAGGAGCCTGGATTCGTCCGGGCTCTTTTTTTATGTGCGCGACACCAGCAGGCCGGCGGGCATTTGCTCGGCATGGCTCAGGTCCACATGGCTGGCCAGAAAATCCAGCACCGCCCGCGTCCTCACCGGCAACTGGCCGGGCTTGCCCACATACACGGCATGGATGGGCTGCAGATCCCCGGGATTGAAATCCTCCAGCAACACCTGCAGCCTGCCCGCGTGCAGATCCTCCCAGGCGTGATAGAGCGACAGCCGCGCCAGGCCCGCCCCGGCCTTGGCCAGATTGGCCATGGCTTCGCCATCGTTGACGCGCAGCACCTCGCCCATGCTCACCGTCACCGCCTTGCCCGCCACCACAAACGGCCAGTGCGGTATGGCCCGCGGGTAGTTCCAGCCGATGCGCACATGGCCTGACAGCTCATCGGGATGTGCCGGTTTGCCAAAGCGCTGCAGATAGTCCGGCGAGGCCACGATCACCTGGCGCGTGTGCCCCAGCTTGCGCGCCACCATGTCCGAAGACGGCAGCTCTCCCCAGCGCAAGGCGATATCGGCGCGAGCCGCTATCAGGTCCACGACATGATCGGTAAAGCTGAGGTCCAGCTGCAGGCCCGGCCAGGTCCGCATCAGCGGACCGACCAGAGGCACCAGCAGGCGGTTGCCCGTGGACGAGCTGGCATTGATGCGCACCACGCCGGTGGGCTGGCCCTGGCGGGTGACCGAGGATTCCAGCGCCAGCCAGTCCGCCAGCAACTGCCGGCCCTGCTCCAGCAACTGCTTTCCCTCGGCCGTCAGCTCCAGCCGCCGGGTGCTGCGGCGCAGCAGTTGCACGCCCAGCCGGGTTTCGAGCCTGGCCACGATCTTGCTGACCGCCGAGGGCGAGATCTCGCGCAGACGCGCCGCTGCCGAGAAGCTGCCCTGCTGTGCCACCTGCACAAAGGTCTGCAGCTCCACAAAGCGGTCCGCGCTGTGCCCCTGCAGCGAAGACATAGCCATGGATTTCTTCATGAATCACATCATAAAGATGCCATTTATTCCGCGCAGGAACAAATGCATGTCCGCATCAAGGGCTAGCGTGCCTTCTGCCGCAGGTTCACAGTTCAGCCTTTCGCGGAATTTTCACAAGGACGTTTTCATGCCTGCAGCATTGCTTGCTCTGGCCGCCGGTGCCTTCGGCATCGGCACCACGGAATTCATCATCATGGGCTTGCTGACCCAGGTCAGTCAGGATCTTCATATCTCCATCCCCACGGCGGGCACGTTGATCTCGGGCTATGCCGTGGGCGTCGCCGTGGGCGCGCCCGTGCTCACGCTGGCCTCGCGCCGCTGGCCGCGCAAGCTGCTGCTGCTGAGCCTGATGCTGCTGTTCATCGCCGGCAATGCCGCCGCCGCCCTGGCACCCAGCTATGGCTGGCTGCTGGCAGCACGCGTGCTGACCTCGCTGACCCACGGCACCTTCTTCGGCGTGGGGGCGGTCGTCGCCACGCAACTGGTGGCACCCGAGAAGAAGGCCTCGGCCATTGCACTGATGTTTTCCGGCCTGACCCTGGCCACGCTGCTGGGCGTGCCCTTCGGCACCTGGATCGGCCAGCACTGGGGCTGGCGCATGGCCTTTGCCAGCGTCAGCGGCATAGGTGTGATCGCGCTGCTGATCCTGCTGCGCCATGTGCCACGCGCACTCAGCATGCCCAGCCCTCAGGGCCTGACGCAGGAGCTGGCCGTGCTGCGCAATGGCGCCATGTGGCGCGGCCTGCTGCTGACGGTGATCGGCTTTGCCGGCGTCTTCACCCTTTATACCTATATAGAGCCGTTGCTGACCCAGGTCACGGGAATGGACAACCGCATGATCGCCTTCACCCTGCTGCTGTTCGGGGCGGGCCTGGCCCTGGGCAACCATGCTGGCGGCAAGCTGGCCGACCGCTTTGGCGTGCAGCGCGCACTCTGGGTGTCGCTGGCCGCCTTGATGCTGGTGCTGATCGCGGGCCGCTGGATGTTTGCGAGCACGCCCCTGGCCATTGCCTTTGTGCTGCTGGGCATTGCCGCCTTTGCCACTGTCGCGCCGCTGCAGATGGGCGTGCTGCAATCGGCCGGCGAAGCGGGCATGAATCTGGCATCCAGCCTCAATATCGCGGCCTTCAATCTGGGCAATGCCCTGGGCGCCTGGTTGGGCGGAGCCGTGATTGCACAGGGCCTGGGCCTGACTTGGCTGGCCTGGGCTGCCGCTCTGCCTGCGGCCGCAGCGCTGCTCATGGCCAGCTTCGCGTCACGTCAGACCAGTCCAGTGCAGACTTCGGCCATGGCGGCGGGAATGCACTGAAGCTCAGGCGCGGCACCAGGACGGCACAAGGCGGCAGCCTGCCCTGCAGCAGCTCAGACGAACTCCACTCCAAGGCGACCTCGAGGTCGCCTTTTTTGCGTGCGCACCACTTCGGCATGGTTCTTGCACCGCTTTGACTCCTGTTGCAGCGCAGCGCCTCTTGGCGGGCCTCCATGCACGCTTTTGCACAGAGGTGCACCAATTCCGGGCTCGATGCCTTTTTTTTGCACCTTCCTCAACGCTAATGCCTGCGAGCGATCCTAGCCTGGCGGCCCGCTTTCTTTCACTAGATGTTTCAAGACCCGAAACCTGCGCACGCATAACCGGAGCCAGATCCGCGCCGATCGCATATCGCACAAGATTTGCTATTAAAAACAAAGCACCCACCTCTTGATATTAAAAGGTTTCAATATGTTTTATTCTGAAAATTAGAAAAACAAAGCGTCAGAAGCTACATATTTGATAGCAATCGGTAATTACCTTAGATGGTTATGCGCGGAAAACATAACCATTGACACCCCATCCAGAAACTGAAATTTGAGCAGGGTTTACCGCTAGATGCTGTGCGTTATGAGCTGTATACACTTTTTGTATGGATTGCATGCCATTCGCGAATCGCATGCCAACCTGAAGCCAATATCGAGTGAGGAGACATGTTTTTATGACATCCCAAGTGCATCCCGTGGATGAGGTTCTGCCATTTGGCAAGCTCACCGCCTTAGGTCTGCAGCACGTTCTGGTCATGTATGCCGGCGCCGTCGCCGTGCCGCTGATCGTGGGCCGTGCCCTGAACCTCCCCCCTGAGCAGGTCGCGCACCTGATCTCCGCCGACCTGTTCGTCTGCGGCCTGGTCACCCTGATCCAGGCCATGGGCGCAACCCAGTGGTTCGGCATCAAGCTGCCCGTGATGATGGGCGTGACTTTTGCCAGCGTGGCCCCCATGGTGTCCATGGCACAGAGCACTGGCGGCAATGCCGGCGCAGGCCTGATCTTTGGCTCGGTGATAGGCGCGGGGGTGATCTCCATCCTCATTGCGCCGCTCATCAGCCGCATGCTGCGCTTCTTCCCACCGGTCGTGACCGGCACCATCATCGCCGTCATCGGCATCAGCCTGATGCGTGTGGGCATCAACTGGATCTTCGGCAACCCCGTGGGCCCGACTGCACCCTCCGTGCCAAACCCCGAGCACCTGAAGTGGCTGGCCGAAGCCCAGGCCATGGCCGGCGCTCCCGGCTCCTCGCTGCCCGCCATCCCCAAGGGCTTCTCGGTGCTGCCCACCATGCCCAACCCCAAGTACGCCGATCTGCAAGGCGCGGCGGTCTCGGGCATCGTGCTGCTGTCCATCCTGCTGATCGCACGCTTTGCCAAGGGCTTCCTGGCCAATATCTCGGTGCTGATGGGCATCTTGATCGGCGGTGTGATCTCCGTGGCCATGGGCCTGATGAACTTCGAGAAGGTCGCCAAGGCCGAGTGGTTCACGCTGGTACTGCCCTTCCAGATCGCCATGCCTGTCTTCGACCCCATCCTGATCCTGACCATGAGTCTGGTGATGGTGGTCGTGATGATCGAATCCACCGGCATGTTCCTGGCCCTGGGCGACATGGCCAAGCGCGACATCACACAGGACGAACTGACCCGCGGTCTGCGCACCGACGGTCTGGGCACCCTGATCGGCGGCATCTTCAACACCTTCCCCTACACCAGCTTCTCCCAGAACGTGGGTCTGGTGGCCGTGACCGGCGTGCTCAGCCGCTGGGTCTGCGTGGCCGGTGGCGTGATCCTCATCGTCCTGGGCGTGCTGCCCAAGATGGGTGCGCTGATCGAATCCCTGCCCACCGTGGTTCTGGGCGGCGCGGGTCTGGTGATGTTCGGCATGGTGGCCTCCACCGGCATCCGCATCCTCGCCAACGTGGATTTCCGCAACAACAAGAACAACGCCATGATCGTGGCAGTGTCCATCGGCGTGGGAATGATTCCTCTGGTTGCCCCTAATTTCCGTCAGTGGATGCCCCATTCCATCCATCCGCTGATTGAATCCGGTATCCTGCTGTCCTCGATTACCGCCGTGGCATTGAATCTTTTCTTTAACGGAGCCGCCAAAGACAACAGCGCTGCCATCAACGCAGCACGTGAGGCTGACGCTCACTAAACGCCAGCCCGAAGCGAACGCTGGCTTACCGGCCAGTCCAAGCCCCCTGCCGCCCCACAGTGCGCCAGGGGGTTTGTTGTCGATATAGTTGAAGCAAAACAGACCTGACTCAAAATGCTTCTTGCCATCCGGTAAGCTCCGAGAAGCAACTTGCTGATAAATATTTCGTATGACACAAAACCTGTCCTCCGCCGAACAAGCCCTGCGCGATGCGGCCCGCGAATACCACCGCAGCCCCGTCAAAGGCAAGATTTCCGTCACTCCTACCAAGCCCCTGTCCAACCAGCGTGACCTGTCCCTGGCCTATTCGCCGGGCGTGGCCTATCCCTGCCTGGACATTGAGGCAGACCCCTCCACTGCGGCCGAGTACACCTCGCGCGGCAACCTGGTCGGCGTGATCACCAACGGTACCGCCGTGCTGGGTCTGGGCGATATCGGCCCGCTGGCTTCCAAGCCCGTGATGGAAGGCAAGGGTTGCCTGTTCAAGAAGTTTGCCGGCGTGGACGTGTTCGACATCGAACTGGCCGAGCGCGATCCCGACAAGCTCATCGACATCATTGCCTCGATGGAGCCCACCCTGGGCGGCATCAACCTGGAAGACATCAAGGCTCCCGAGTGCTTCTACATCGAGCAGGAGCTGTCCAAGCGCATGAACATTCCGGTGTTCCATGACGACCAGCACGGCACGGCCATCATCTCCAGCGCCGCTTTGCTCAATGGCCTGGAACTGGTTGGCAAGGACATCGGCTCCGTCAAGGTGGCCGTCTCCGGCGCCGGCGCTGCAGCCATTGCCTGCGTCGACGTGATGGTGGGCCTGGGCATCAAGCGCTCCAATGTCTACATGGTGGACTCCAAGGGCGTGATCTACGAAGGCCGCCCCGGTGGTCTGGACGCCTCCAAGCAGCGCTACGCTCAGAACACCGAAGCCCGTACCCTGGCCGACGTGGTCGACGGCGCCGACGTGTTCCTGGGCTGCTCGGCTCCTGGCGTGCTGACTGCCGACATGGTCAATACCATGGCCGACAAGCCAATCATCCTGGCCCTGGCCAACCCCGAGCCCGAAATCCGCCCCGAACTGGCCAAGGCCATCCGTCCGGACTGCATCGTGGCCACCGGCCGCTCCGACTATCCCAACCAGGTCAACAACGTCCTGTGCTTCCCCTACATCTTCCGTGGCGCGCTGGACTGCGGCGCCACCAAGATCACCGAAGCCATGAAGCTGGCCTGCGTGCGTGAAATCGCCGCCCTGGCCAAGCAGGACGTCAGCGACGAAGTCGCCGCCGCCTACCAGGGCAAGGAGTTGACCTTCGGCCCCGACTACCTGATCCCCACGCCCTTCGATACGCGCCTGATCCTGCGCATCGCTCCCGCCGTGGCCCAGGCTGCCGCCGAATCCGGTGTCGCCACCCGCCCCATCGAAGACATCGCCGCCTACCGCGAAAGCCTGACCCGCTTCGTCTACCAGACCAGCATGTTCATGCGCCCCGTGTTTGCAGCCGCCAAGGCCAATCTGCAGCGCGTGGCCTATGCCGAAGGTGAAGACGAGCGCGTGCTGCGTGCCGTGCAGGTTGCCGTGGACGACGGCCTGGCCAAGCCCATCCTGATCGGTCGCCCCGCCGTCATCGAAGCCCGCATTGCCAAGGCCGGCCTGCGCATGCAGCTGGGCAAGGACGTGGAAATCTGCAACCCCGAAGACGACCCCCGCTTCCGCCAGTACTGGGAAACCTATCACAAGCTGATGGGCCGCAACGGCGTCACTCCCGAAGCCGCCAAGGCCGCCGTGCGCCGCTCCAACACCCTGATCGCCGCCCTGATGGTGCACCTGGGTGATGCCGACGCCATGCTGTGCGGCCTGGTGGGCCGTTTCGACAGCCACCTGGCCCATCTGGAAGACGTGCTGGGCCTGAAGAAGGGCGCCAACGAGTTCGCAACGGTGAACGCCGTCATGCTGGAATCCGGCACGCTGTTCGTGGCCGATACCTACATCAACGACGCTCCCAGCGCCGAAGAACTGGCAGAGATCGCCAAGATGGCTGCCGACGAAGTGGCCCGCTTCGGCCTGCCACCCAAGGTTGCCTTCCTCTCGCACAGCAACTACGGTTCGTCCACACGCGGCTCGGCCCGCAAGATGCGCGCTGCACGCGACCTGTTCGCTGCCGCCAACCCCGGCATCGAATGCGATGGCGAAATGCATGGCGATGCGGCCCTGGACGCCAATGTGCGCAGCCACTCCCTGCTGGAGTCCTCGCTGACCGGCGCAGCCAACGTGCTGATCTGCCCCAACCTCGACGCCGCGAACATCCTGTTCAACGTGCTCAAGACCACGGGCGGCCATGGCACTACCATCGGCCCCATCCTGATGGGCTGCTCGGCCTCCGCCCACGTGCTGACCCCCTCCTCCACCGTGCGCCGCGTGGTCAACATGACCGCTCTGGCAGCAGCTCAGGCCATCGCACTGCGCAGCTGATCCTGCGCAATCTCTCGGGCATCCCGCCCGAGGCTGCAACAAAACGCCCTTAGGGGCGTTTTGTTTTGCCCCATGCCGAGCCTTGAGCTTTGAGCCCTGCGTTCATTCACGGCGGCCTATATCGCGCGCAGCAAACGATCATGGCAAACGCCATGGTGAAAAGTGAACGCCAGTCGAGATACAGCAAGCGCCATGCGCTATGGTTTTCATAGACAAAGCAAAATGCGCGCAATGCCGAACGGCGCACAATCCTTGTGTAGAATCCTGCCATCCGGAGGTTTGGGTGAGTGGTTTAAACCAGCAGTCTTGAAAACTGCCGAAGGAGTGATCCTTCCGTGAGTTCGAATCTCACAGCCTCCGCCAAGATCCAGTGTAATTTGTTGATTTATAACGGTATTTCAAAAAATCAACATGTCGTTATACGCTTGGTTATACGGAATTGTTTGCTTAAAATATAAGCAACCACTCCTTAGCTACCCTGCACTCAAAGCCCTGAACCCCAACCGGTCAGGGCTTTTTTGTTGCCTGAAGCTCGCCAAATATGCCCTTGAGCATCAGCACATATTCCATCACCTGCAGCGCCGTGTCGATGGCCCAAGTCACAACCTCAGCCTGTTCAAGCTTTGAAGGCTTCCAAAGCCCATCGCACCAACAGCAGCTGATTTCCCACTTGGTGGCACTGATGCGCTCAAACACTGGTGGCTGCAGCTGCGCCGCTTTGCAGCGTTTGGCGATGTCCAGCTGCAGCTGAGCTGGCAACACGCCTTCGCCTTGCAGCAGCAAGCGAAGTCCCAGCCCAGTCTCCCAGCTTTCTTGCCGGAGCTGCACCATGGTCAGGTTGGGCCACGCGGGTGCCGCACCAAATGCGCGAGGCAGCTGAATCGTCAGCATAGGTTGCCCCTGGCGCAGGTGCACGGCCAACGACAGCGGCAAAGGCTCTTTGACTCCCTGCACTTGCAGTTTGACCGACGTGGCGTTGGTCAATTGAACCTGCAAAGTGCGCTTTATGCGCCGCCACCACGCCAGTCGAAGCTCGGGCACATCGCCCAATGCTTGAAACAGCCGTTCATGCCACGCTATGCGCCTGGCTAAAGCCTTGGCACTCAGGTTCATGGCTTCGGCCATTTCTTGAACAGCCAGCATAACGTGACCATGCGCAGGAGCCTGCCCCAGCACCCGCCTTGCAAACGTCAGCACCCATGGCACATCACAGCGCCCGCTGTCCAAGTGCCACAGCAAAGCGTGGATCATGTCTGACTCCTGATGCGGTGCATCGCGCACAACTGCTTGCGCATCTGCCAAATCCCGCCACTGCAACCAACAGGCTGTATCCGTGATGCCCTGTCTTTGCAAGAATGCGACCAGGCAGCGTAAGCGCTGCACGACCTTGAGTGCGGCTACTTGTTGGCTGATTTCACCTTGCCACAACAAAATGGCCAACTCAGCATGGTCATCAGGCCCGTATTGCTGCAGCAGAGCCACCAGCCGTGCCAAGCTGCCCAAGCCCAACTGGGGCACCGCACACCGTGCAAATGCCTGCCATGCAGCGGTGCGCTGGCTGATTGGCTCAACCGCCTGCAAAGCCGCATCAGCCAGTTCGAGCACCATGGCCGATTGCGGCTCCATGCATGGCCTTGAAGCATGCACATAACGCCCAGCTTCGGCACAGCCATTGAAGCAGCACGGCCACTGCCCGCTGAATTCATGCGGAACAGGCGTTGAGGTATCCAGTGCAGGCAATGTCATCACCGCCGCCAACAAACGCCGGTAGCGGTACCACCTCAAGTGATAAGGGTGCATGGTGAAACTTTCAAAACAGGCACGCCGCAACGGCACCTGAGTGCAGCTTCAAAAGCCAAGCACCAGGCGCACAACGTGCACAAGGGAAATCAGAAGAAAGAGAGCGAGAAACTGAAACTCAAGCCAGCGCAATGGCCGTGCCACGGCGGTTACGCAAACCGACTTGCACCACTTTGTCCAAGGTGGCTTTTTCTGACCAGCGGGCGTTGGTGTTGCGCAGCTTTTTGCTGCCCCAATGCTCCAGCAAGGCATTCCAGGGAGTGAGCGGCACACCGTCCATCAAGGGGTCGAGCACCAGCAAAGAATGTGGCTTGTCATCGGCATACATCACACCCACTGCCAGCACCCAATGGCTGTAGCTGGGTGAAGTGAAACGCACCAGGCACACATGGTCAGATTCCAATGCAGCCACCGTGCGGGCCTCGACATTGCGGCGCAGCTGACGACACTGCAGTTGCTCAGAAAACGGCGCAAACTGCTCTCTGATGGCTGCGCTGCTACAGCCGCTGAAGTACAGAGCTTGGCCCATGGCGCTCACCTCCATCAGCCGTGCATCAAGGTCACCTTCATACAGGGCATCGCGTGACACCTGGCCCAACAGCATCAAGGCCATCAACACGCAGTGGTGCCCGCAAGCCATGTCGTTTTCGCCCTGACGCAGCAGCAGCTTGTTTTTATAGGCCACTGCACCTGAGCGGCCCACACTCAGCTGCGAGTGCACCACAAAGTGCCGCCCCAGCATCAGTACTCCTCGGGCAACAACAACGTGGTGCTACTGCGGTCAGCTTCTGTGATGATCCACAAGCGTTCTGCCTTGGAAATCACATACACCGACATCAGCCTGTAGCCGTACTGCAAAGCATCAGCGTTGGCTTGGCGATCTTCAGCACAGATATCGCCCCAATCACCCGACACATGGCGCAGCACAAACGGCAGTGCAGTCAGTTCATGGGTTTCCAGAAGCTCCAATGCCCCAAGTGTCGCTAATAACTGGCCCAAATGGAACAGGGGCATACCAGCAGCCTTTTCATGTGCAGAAGGAGAAGAATCGTTCGGGCATGCGGCAGCATGACTTGTATCAGTCATAGAAAACTCCAAAAAGGAAAAGTGGGAAAGAAGTACCCTGTGCTGCCCAACACTTCCCCCAAGGCTCACGACTTCAAATTGACAGGCACGGCTACGCCGCACAAGCGTTCAAAACGCATGCGCGAGCAAACTACCTGATCAAATCAGGCGCACAAAACGGGGGGGAACCTCAAGACATCGAGCGAGAGAAGCGGCCGGTCAGCAACCAAGCTACTGGTTGCGCTGCACAGTACTACTTATGATTATTTTAAATAGTATTAAAAATTGCATGTCAAATATAGCTGATATATTTACATGGATATTTAAAACTTCAATTTTAAAAATTTTAAGACATGCGAAATAACAGCTTTAAGTTAAAACTGTCTTACAAATTCTCTATGTCAATTCCTACTAATGTAACCCGTTGACACGAGGAAACCTCTGCATAAAGCGTTTCTGCGTGTGCTATCGCGGCATTTGACAGTCATCGCGCTATACCCTGCAACGGGAAATAAATAACTTAGAAATTATTGGCGATGCATCAATGATGGAGCGAATGGCCCATAGCGGGTAATTTCTGATTTATGCAGATGATCCCTAGTACATACCTGTAGAAGCTGATTTCAGCCATTGATATATATTTATATATAAGAATTTGGCTATCAATTATGACCCTGCCAGAACCTGGCATACTTGCAAGTTTCTATGCACATACTCGTCCCATGAGTAAATTCGTACGAAGCGCTGTTTGAACTGAACATCAACCCGACAGATATCTGGACGCTTCAGGTAAATCGAGCAGTGCTTTGTGGACTCATCAAAATACCTACATGTTCCATCACCACGGTCTAAAAAAATAGTTTCATCGGATAAGTGAACATTTTGGCAACATCTGCCGCACTCAGTACATGGAAATTTCTGGCTCACGGAGGTGTATGAGTTGAAGCAAGCGGAGAAAGATATAAAACATTCAACCGCTTGCTGAAGCGGCAATGGTCAGACGTTGATCGCTTCTGCGATTTCATTCACTCGCTTTTGTGTGGACAGCACGAGTTTTCCATCAGTATCCAAAATAGGAGTATCAATCATCGCCTTGATCAGCTGGGCATACTTGACGGTTTTGAAAACCACTTCACGGGATTCTTTGGCAAATGCCTTGAAGTCTTCACCGTAGGTGTCAATCACATCTTCAAGAGATTGCACAGCGCGACGGAGTTCGCGGTTGACCTTGCTGAAAGTGGTGTCTGCCAGAAACGCCACTTCTTCGATGGCTTTCAGAGAGGTCACCACGAGCTTAGCTTCCTCCTGGATCGTCTTGGCTTGTTCTAGGTTGCTTCGCGCTGTATTCAGCGCTTCTTCTCCCTTGTTGCCCATGATATGACCAAAAATTGCCAATGCAGGGCCTGCAACAATACCGCCGAGAACCATCGTTCCTAGAGCCATTCCTCCCCCACCAGTTGCGATCGCACCGCCGCCAAGCCATGCCAATGTGGCATTGGTTGCTGCTGCACCACCCAGCGTCGAAATTGCTGTTCCTGTGCTGGCAGTGGCCAACATCATGGTGCCGTTGTATGCCCCAAATGCGAGTGCAGCACCTCCTGAAACTCCTGCACCAAGACCCAGGCCAGCATCCTTCAAAGCTTGATAGTCGCCGCGCAACCCACTCAAGGTTTTGTTAGAGAAATCCTCCATTTTCAGTTTCTCTAGTTCTGGGGAATCAATTAGCTCAACGTTTTTAAGGCGCCCGAACGTGACCAGAAAATCCTCGATGACACTATCGAACGCGCGCAGCTTGCGCTTGCCGTACTCTTCCAAAGTCTCGGAGGTAGATTGGCGTTGAACATCAACCTCGCGATTGGCCTTATCAACAGTGGTACTGGCCTCTTTATTGATGTCGCTCGCATTGCTTTGATCAATGGCACCACTGACACCTTTGTATGCCCCATAGAGAGCTGTTCCAGCGGCGACTGCGCCAAGAATGATAGGTACTGGCATGTTAATTCCTCCTAGTGTTTATTCAAGAACTAAATTGACGGAGCGTTTCATTTCCTTATGAAGAGCTAGTGCTTGAGCCAGCAATTCGTTGAAGGACTCACCGTCGATTCCATACGCCACGCTGGCGACTTGCAGTAAATTTCTCTTTGAGTCTGTCAAAACTCCGCTGAGGCGCATTGCCTCAAAAAGGACAATCCGTAAATGCGTTTTTGTGCAAGCAGAGGTCTTTTCTGATTTTGAGGAAATGTCTTCAGAAAAACCGGTGGCAATAATTTCAGAAATACCCATACTTGCTATAGCTAAAGCGGGTCCGACTATTTTGCTCACGGCCCCCTGACCGTTAATAGCCTCGGATAAAAGATCTGTTGCAATCTTAAGTCGTTCGTCCTTGTCATTTTGACGTGTAATACGAAGTCCACGGATCTCATCAAGCAATTTGTCGATGACTCCTGTGGAGTCTTTTTCATTTAAATCCTTATCATCGCCATAAATACGTACTGCATTTACCCACAGTTCTTTTATAGAATCGGATATCTTGAACGAGATGTCGCTGAGATCGGTATTTCCCGTAATCTCCTCTTCCGTTTTTCCACCCCACAACAGGGGAGCATCAAAAGTCTGCAGTAAACGGACTATCTTTAACAATTCCCGTTTTTTTGTATTGGGAAGCGATTGTGCAAACATTTCCATCCTTTGAAAAAATCAGGTATAAATTTAAAGCTTTAGCGTGTCCGAACTCAGCATGAATTCTTCAAACTCTTGCATATTCTGAAATTGCAACTTCTGCCCGAGCAACACAGCAAAATCATTGATAGCTGCGGACATATCGTCTGCACTGACGTTTGTATTTGAACTAAGCAACATGCCTAGTGCTTGCGTACGGCTATGTAGCTCAGGCAGCTCTTTTGCAAAAAAAGCATCAAGCTGTGCTTGCTCTGATGCAAGACGATCGCGAGCCGCTTTCTCAATTGCTTGCGTGCGTTTGAGCATTTGTGCGGAAAGCTCTGCTCCACGCGCTGCATCTAGTGCGCTCTGATAAAAAAGCGACGACATTGCGTAGCCAATCATTCCGCCAATAGCGGCACCTACAACTGGAATAGGTATGGCTATTTGTCCTAGGGCAGCCATCATGCCCCCTGAGAGCATTCCTGAGCCTTTTTCACCCACTTCTATAAGCAGGTCAGCCTCCGTGATTTCTCCTGTCACGTAGCGTTTAACTGAGCTTCCCAAGGAAAGGCAGATGCTCACCGCAAGTGCTGGAGCGTTTGTGGCTGAAAGCGCTCGTAATGTGCCACTGCTGGACTGTTGCAGTGTTCCCTTAATGGCTGATCCAGCAAATCCAGTGGCGTAACCTAGCGTAGCTGCCTTGCCTGTGTCGGAGGCAACGGACACCATCACATCT
The DNA here is from genome assembly GCF_016772095.1 of Comamonas sp. NyZ500. Lineage (NCBI taxonomy): Bacteria > Pseudomonadati > Pseudomonadota > Betaproteobacteria > Burkholderiales > Comamonadaceae > Comamonas > Comamonas sp. NyZ500. The sequence goes on from NZ_JAEIJE010000032.1 coordinate 16,502, forward strand.
TTTATATCCTTCTTACCTTGAGCGCATTCAAAAATGTTGCGCAGCGTTGAAATGCATGCTCCAACTGCTGCTCCATATTTGGCTGCTTCAACCCCTGCGCCATGGCTGGTGCGCGCGATATCTAGTGCTGTAGCCAGTTCGGGGTGCTTACGATAAAAAATCGCTTCGTCAGTCGTGAGCCCACTATCGCGGACGTTCTCTGCAAGCTGCTCATAGTTGTCGGCTTTTGCTCTTAATTCTGCAGCTACCTGAGGCTTTCCAGCACTTTCAACTTTAAGTGCTTGCTCACGCAACTCGCTAGCCTGTTTCTGGCAGTACTCTCCCGCACCCTCGAATTGCTCTGATGGCAACTCCAGCTTTACGCCTCGGTAACGTGCAAATTTGCCATCCTCCTTAGCGATACGCTCAAAGAGTTGATTGCGATCACCCACAAATTTCATCTGTGCCTGGCTGCCTTCAACAATCTCGCCATTCAACACTTGCACACGATCTACTACATTGTGATTTCGGCCATATTCCGGCAGATCGTCACTACGCCAAGTACGTTGCTCTGATCGTTCGATGATGGCCTTTGCATTGTCACGGCTGGTCGAGGCGATTTCTGCAGAAAAACCCGCTTGTTGCTTGATGTTCTTCGCTGCTTCAGCGGGATCGCTGTTTAGCTTATGCTTAGAGACCTCGGACAGCCCCTTAGCCATCTTTTGGCCGGTTTCGTTGTCCATCCCTGTGTAGCCTTTAACGAACTCAGCGTTCGCACTGCCATAGCGAGAAATTGTCTCGCTGCCAGCCATGCTCACACCTACTCGCCCCATTTCTCTTTGGCTACCGTTTTGAATATCCACGGTCTTCTTTTTATCGGAATTTTCGTTATTCACCCTGCCTCCTTCATATGATGCTGCTTACTGAGGTTTTTGAAACCAGTTTTCAGTCTTGATATGGGTTTGTTTTTAAAGACTGAGACGCACTAGAATCCCAGTGAAATAGTGCATGTCGTAAGCTCGACAACAGGCTCTCGTGCCATTCCGCAGGCTGAACAATCCGCACATGTGGCAACCAATACCGCACGATGGGTAGCAGTTGATCGATGTGATTGATATGCGTGGTGACTAGCAACGAACCGTCGCGATCTTGTCGTTGCTGCTGTTGAGGCAGCAACGGACGGCGAATAAAGTAATGCGCTGCTTCTGGGGCGACACGCAACAGGACTTCCGTGGTGTCTTCAGTAAACCAAATGTCATCCTTGGCGTCGATGTATTCCTTGTGGATGCGTTTAGGTGCAAAGAAGCTGCTTTGATCTACCAGCAAGTTTTCGATTAAGCCAATGCTGAAATTTTTCAGCTTTGCACCTTCTTCCGCTGCTAGGTACCACACACCGTTTTTGTGAATGAGCTTGTACGGCTGAACGTTGCGATGTTTGCCCTTGTAGCTAAAACTGCATGGATGTTTTTGCTCGATGGCAGTTTGTAGTTGCACAAACTCTTGGGTACGCGGACGCAAGTCTTCATGGGCAATTGCCTGCACATGCGTTGTGCGCTGCTGTTCAGGGGTATGAAGTTGTTCCAACAGGTAGCGCAAGCTGTTATCCGGGAACAAGTGCTCCGTCCCCGACATACGTGCATAGCCATGCAAGTGCTTGGCTGGGATAGTGCTTCGCGCAGTGCGCGTCAGTTGCCACTGACCATTGGCACTTCGCTCAACGAGCCCGCACAGGCGCTCGCCAAGGTCGCGTTCAATGGTGCGCACATCTACTTGAAAATCTTGTGCAAGTTGGTGCTTGTCAACCGCATCACCTTGGTGCAGGCGCGCAAGAATTTGAGACAAGCGCTGTGCGAGTTTTTCACCTTTTGATGCAGGGCTAACCGTGGTTGAAGCAGACATTCAAGAGCTGGGAAGTAATTCAATGAATGTAACTATAGGTGGCTTTTGAGACAGGTTGTGTCGCACCCGGAGTTGCAATACGCCAAGCTGGCTTGCGTGAATCAAGTGGGTAGTGGCTCACTACCTGTTCAGCACTCACAACTTCGGCATTCATCCATGCCTCTAAGGCGCTAACTAGCTCAGTCAGCTGATGCTGCAGCGAGTTGCTGCAAACCATCAAATGAAGCAATGCCATACTGATCTGCTGCGCCAACGCCTCATTTTTGCAAGCGTTACCGTGGTCGAGCGCAGCACCCAAATCGCATTGCAATGCTGTACGCACACCCATAAGGCGCAACGTGTCTTGCACAGCCTTGGAGCCATTCAAATAGGAAGTACGTTCTGAAATTCTTTGCTTGAACTGCCCGATGCGACGCAGTGCTAACTGGTAGTACAAAGCGATGAAATCCCCATCCAGAGGGTCTGCTCCATCAAGTGCCAGGATACTGGGGCCGAAGTGCGCAAGTGCTGTTGATATTTCTTGGGACAACTGAAGATCCAGTTCGCACTCACGCACCTGCAATCCTTTTAATCGTGCGTAGAGGTCTCTTATCACAGTATCGCTAGCTGGCATGGAGGCTCATCCAATACAAAAAGCTGAAGGGAGCTCAAACTTTAGGTGTCGATAGCGACAGCATGTGTCGCTTGAGCACGCCCCTCGATTGCATTGAAGCTGAAGTTGAGTACCGGCAGCCGATAGCGCTATCTACAACGCCAAATGAACCATCAAACCCGCAGTCAGACCTGTGATGCAGTGCACGCCAACATCTAAACCTACACGTCTTTGAGTAATGCCAGCGCTTGCTCAGCCATGACCGAATGCGCCTGGGCTAGCATGGCGGTACCGGCATCCTGCAGGATTTGCTGCTGAGCCAGCTTGGCGGTTTCCACTGCATAGTCAGCATCCACAATGCGGTTTCGCGATGCCGCCATGTTTTCTGCAGCGATGTCGATATTGGCAATGACTGATTCAAAGCGCGACTGCACCGCCCCCACGTCAGCACGAGCGCTGGCCACTTGCCCGAGGGCTGCGTCGTAGATGATCAGGGCTTGCCTGGCGTGCTCCGCCGTATCCAAGCGAGCATCTGTCAGTTTGAACTTTTGCACTGTCCACTGCATGGCTGGAAATGGCCCAGTGGGATCACCGTCCAAGTCGTAATCCCCGCCATCCATATCGAACGGGTCTTCGGACATCATCGCCAAATTGCCCTGCACTTGAATGTCATGGGCACCTGCGCCCAAGACGCCCGCACCATTGGCACCTGGCACTGTCACCCCCATGCCCCATGAATTGCCTGTGCCCAGGTTGTCACGAATGAACATGCTTACACCTGGTGCTGAATCGTTGAGTACCCGGATCGTTTCCCCTGCGTCATTGACCAGACGCACGTTATCCGTGTAAGGCCGCCCATCCTCTGCCCGCACGCCGGTTTGAGCGCTGACAGCGTTAATCGCTTGCTTGATGACTGCGACATCAGGGTTGGCATGATCCCAGGTGAAAGAAACTGACTGCGCTTTGGCCAAGTCATCACCCGCTACCAGCTTCAGCGTGACAGTAATGGGTGGAGTGGAGGGTGGCAGCGTCGTGTTGATTGCCAGCAAAGCACTGGTGCTGGCCTGGGCGTAAATCTTGGGGTCAAACCCGGCATCGTTGATCTTCTGCGCAATCGAGGCCATGCTCTCATTACGCCTAATAGCAATTGGCTTGTCGCGCAGCACCAAGTCGCCAGCGGGCACCATTTCGTCGTTACCTCGGACAATCGCATAGCTGTTGGTGCTGGGGCTTTGCTGTAGCGGCCAACCATAGGCACCAAGGTTAGGTGCTTGCAGTGAAGGCAAGTTCACGCCAATCACTTCCCCGGCATTGGCACCCACCTGAAAACTCTGCGCCATGAAACTGCCGTCAATGAGCTTTTGCCCATTGAAATTGCTGGTGCTGGCGATGCGAGAAAACTCCTGTAGCAACTGCGCACGTTCACCGTCCAAAGCTTTGCGGTCGCTGCTGGAATTGGTTCCGTTGGCCGCTTGGACTGCCAGTTCGCGACTACGCTGCAAAATGTCCGTGAGCTTTTGCATCGCGCCTTCGGCCACTTGGGACAGAGAGATCCCTTCGTTGGCGTTGCGGCTGGCTACGGCCATACCCCGCACCTGGGTGTTCATGCGCTCGCTGATGGCCAAGCCTGCAGCGTCGTCCTTGGAGCTGTTGACACGCAGTCCCGAAGACAGGCGCTGCATGGTAGTAGTCAAGCTCAGCTGTGAAGCACTCAGGTGACGCTGTGCAGTTAGCGATGGCAAGTTAGTGTTGATTGTGACCACGAGCAGCCCTTCCTTAACTCAGGGGCAGGGCTTTTGGTTTGCACACAGGTATGCTGGCTTGTTGATAGCTCGCCAGGGCTTGCATGGCTTTGATCACCCCCAGCTCTTTGCCCTTAAAGTCAATCCAGCCTTGCTGCCATAAAGCATCGCGCTGCAGCACCAGCTTCTGTGGTGCGCCCACAAGCTGAACGGCCAGGGGGTGACGCAACTCTAGTGACATCGACTGCGACCGCAAATCGATACTTGCCACCTGTGCCTTGATTGCTAGGTCATAGCGCTGTGTCAACTGCTGTGCCAGCTGTTTGAGGCTGTCATGAGAATCGGCGGTGAACACCCTGCGAACATTGGCCACCTTGAAATCACCATCCCCATCAGAGCGCACGGTAACGGTGGTGCCATAGCCCGAGGGGCTGGTGAAGTGCCCTTGCAGCTGGTACACCCCGCAAAACACGGGTTTGGTTTTTTTGATCAAAGAAGCGAAGCCAGCATCGAATTGCAGCTCTGTGCGTACTGCAAAAAGCAAAGGGTCAGCCCCCACATTCAACGCACCTGAAATACCTGTCCCGTCCTTCAATGCTTTGGGTGAAGGTTGCGGCACAAAGTACAGCGCCAAAGCTGCTGTATCGGCATTGCGCTTGCCGCCCAAAGCCTTCTGAGCCAGTTCATAGGCTTGCTTGAGGTGAAACAGGTTGGTTTGCAGCTGGCGTTCCTTGCTGCTGGCCTTGAGCCAATCCTCTCCAGCCTGTGCAAACCCTTCCATATCGCCTTGCTTGAACAAGGCGCCAAGCTGCTTGACCCGCTTGTCCAAGTCTGGAAACCGATGAGCATTGACCTGCAGCCCTGCACGCAACTGTTGCTCGACGGTGAATACAGGCTCAAACGGCGCCTTGAGCGTCTGAATGGAAGCCCCCAGGCATATGCCATCCAAGCAGAGCACTTCGGCAGATGCCATCACATCAGAAGTCGAAGGCGTAGGCTTAGTACTGCGCTCTGACTGCTTGACTTCAGTGCCACGGCTTGCTGGCAAAGCGGAGGGCGCTGTGCCAGAGGGTGAAGGCTGTGTCGCAGAAACAGGCATAACGGTGGAAGGCGGCTTGCCAGTCATCGACGCATTGGACTGCGGGGGATGTGCAGTCGGTGGCATTGATCCAGCGGCAGTCTTGGCTTCAGTCGGCACAGTCAGCACCTTGGTCCCTGCGCTGCTCCGCACTGGCGTGGCCCCGTAAAGCAGCTTCAAACGAATGGCGTGCACTTCGCCTGTGCTGGTTGCCACACGAAGCACCTTGATGGCACCCTTAGCGGCTGGGAATTTGCGCAAATCGAACACCCAGTGAGCACCCAGGTCATCAAAGGGAATATCGGGCGTGAGCACCGTGTACATGTACAGCGATGAGTCTGGACTTTGCACCGTACATAGCTCAGTGTCTGGGTTACGGCACTCCGCGTAGTAATCGTGCACCTTCGGGGCCAGCTGGGTACCTTCGCGAACACTTACTGGCTGCGCCCATGCCCCCATAGTCAAACCCAACACCCCCAACGCTATGCACCAACGCATCCCCTCGTTCACCGTCATGCTTTGTCCTTCTTATTGAGCTGGGCAGCTGGTTCGCGCCTCAGAAAACTACGTAACTCGTAGTATCGAGAATAAAGCATAACTACGAATCTCGTAGCCTTTTAAAGGAGCGAGATGTCAGACGCGGACGAACAATGGGGCGCGAGGCTCAAGCAGGCCCGCCTGGCTGCGGGGCTGTCGCAAAAGATGTTGGGGATTGAGGCGGGAATCGATGCGTTCGTGGCCAGCACGCGCATCAATCGCTATGAGCTGGGCATCCACAAGCCAGACTTGCTGACGGTACGAAGGCTGGCTGAGGTGCTGAAGGTGCCAATGGCTTTTTTCTATGCTGACACGGACGATGAAATTGCCGAACTGTTGTTCAGGTACGGTAAGGCTGACAGCGATCTACGCTTGCAAGTACAAACTGCTTTGGCCAGTCTTGATAGCTATTTCACCCCATAAGTTTCTGTAGAGTGCAGCACTAGAAAAGCTGAGCATCGTTATGTATTTCAGCAACTTCTGCGCGGAGCTGCGCAGCAGGCATTGCCTGTTTAGACGTCGCTTAGAATCGAAGCTTTTTTGTCTAAGCATGCTATTTTAGTAGCCACCTTCCGTTGATATTGACTTTTAAAAAGCGCTCACTCACTTCCTCTACATCGTGAGAAAGTTTTTTGGTCGTCATGCTAGGAAAAAGTCAGTCGTTCTAACTTTTAAGGCTTCAAGGAATGGCGTGGATGTGTTGAAGCTGGGGAAATATAAGTAATGCAGCTTCTAGCGCCACATCAAAGTCTTTACCACGCCTGGCAACTGACTAAACGCACCAGCGGTGACAACATCGAGTCCCTGGCCTCAACACTCGTTGATTCCCAGGTAGACCTCAATCCTCACCAGGTAGAGGCGGCACTCTTTGCTTGCGCCAATCCTTTGTCACATGGCGTCATCCTTGCCGATGAAGTAGGTCTGGGCAAGACGATTGAGGCAGGACTGGTAATCTCTCAGCGCTGGGCCGAACGCCGTCGCCGCATATTGATCATCGTGCCAGCGAACTTGCGCAAGCAGTGGCACCAAGAACTGCAAGACAAATTCAACTTGCAAAGCGTGCTCCTTGAAGCTAAAAGCTACAACGCCATTCGCAAGCAAGGGCTGAAGAATCCATTTCAAGCCTCGTCTGGCCCAGTCATTTGTTCTTACCAATTCGCGAAGGCGAAGGCAGCCGATCTTAAGGCCATGGACTGGGATTTGGTGGTGCTCGATGAAGCACACCGCCTGCGCAATGTCTACAAGACCAGCAACGTCATTGCCAAGACGCTCAAGGAAGCGCTTGCACACGTTCACTCCAAGGTGTTGCTGACTGCTACACCGCTGCAGAATTCGTTGCTAGAGCTTTATGGCCTCGTCAGCATGATTGATGACCGAGTGTTCGGTGACATCGACAGCTTTCGTGCCCAGTTCACAGCACAACCGCGTGAGCAGGCATTCACCGCATTGCGCGACCGTCTCGCCACGATCTGCAAGCGCACACTGCGCCGCCAAGTTCAGCAGTACGTGCCGTACACCGCACGCCGCGCCATTGTTGAAGAGTTCACCCCTTCTACCGAGGAACGTGAGCTCTCCAACCTTGTTGCTGATTATTTGCGCCGGCCTAACCTCAAGGCACTGCCAGAAGGCCAGCGACAACTGATTTCGTTGGTGCTGTGGAAGCTGCTGGCTTCATCCACCCATGCCATCGCAGGTGCATTGGATACCATGGCCAAGCGCCTTCAGGGCGAACTCGATAAGTCATCCGACATTCCTGACCTTGCAGATGTGCTCGACGACGATTACGAATCGCTGGACGAGACCTCGGAAGAGTGGGAAGGCCAGGAAAATGCTGCTGCATCAGTCGAACCCAATGAACGTGATGCAATTGCCGAAGAAATTGCCGAGCTGCAGTATTTCAAAACGCTCGCCACCAACATTCGCGAGAATGCCAAGGGCAAGGCACTGCTGATCGCCTTGGACAAGGCATTTGCAGAGCTGGAACGCCTAGGGGCCGCCAAAAAGGCCATCATCTTCACGGAGTCCAAGCGCACCCAGGAATACCTGCTGTCATTGTTGGCCGACACGCCCTACGGCGAAGGTATCGTCTTGTTCAATGGAACCAACACCGATGCACGGGCGCAAGCCGTGTATGCCGATTGGATCGAGCGCCACGCAGGCACCGATCGCATCACAGGCTCAAAAACCGCAGACACACGCGCTGCCCTGGTGGAGCACTTCAAAGAGCGCGGCACTGTAATGATCGCCACCGAAGCTGGTGCTGAAGGTATCAACCTGCAGTTCTGCTCGCTGGTAATTAACTATGACCTGCCATGGAATCCTCAGCGCATCGAACAACGCATTGGCCGTTGCCATCGCTACGGCCAAAAGTTTGACGTGGTAGTCGTGAACTTCGTAGACCGCAGCAACGAAGCCGATGCCCGAGTCTATGAACTGCTGGATCAAAAATTCCAGCTCTTTGAAGGCGTGTTTGGTGCCAGCGATGAGGTACTTGGGGCCATCGGCTCCGGCGTAGACTTCGAGCGTCGAATTGCTGACATCTACCAAAACTGCCGCGACCCTGAAGAAATCAAAGCCTGCTTCGAGCAATTGCAGCGCGAATTGTCTGGCGAGATCAACGAGGCCATGGTCAAGACGCGACAACTCTTGCTGGATAACTTTGACGAGGAAGTACAGGAAAAGTTACGCCTTCGCGCCGAAGACAGCCGTGCTGCACGCAACAAATATCAATCCATGCTGATGGACATCACCCGCGCTGAACTGGGTGACTGTGCACACTTTGATGAAGCAGGCTTCGTGCTTCAACGTCTGCCTGCTAGCACCCTGCATGGCGTTCAACTTGGCCGCTATGATCTGCCTCGCCGCTCTGAGAATGCGCACGTGTACCGAATCGGCCACCCGCTGGCCGAATGGGTCACTGAGAAAGCAAAAAACCATGAGCTTTCTGAAACTCGTCTTGTGTTTGACTACGAGGCTTATGGCACGCAGGTCAGTACCCTCAAGCCCTATCGTGGCAAGTCTGGTTTGCTTACTCTGAAGCTTGTTTCTGTTGAAGCTCTGGGGGATGAGGAACAGCGCCTAGTGGTTGCCGCGATGACCACAGATGGACAGATCCTGGCAGAAGACGATCCTGAAAAACTACTGCGTTTACCTGCACGCATGGAAGCCGCCCAAGAGCGTGATCTCGCGACCGCTGCACTGCAAGAAAACGTGGCAACACGCATCTCTTCTGTGCTGCGTGAAATCAACCAGCGCAACATGGGCTACTTTGAGCAGGAGGTTCAAAAGCTCGATGCGTGGGCTGATGACCTGAAGCTAGGTATAGAGCAGGAAATCAAAGAGATTGATCGTCAAATCAAAGACGTGCGTCGCACTGCGGCAGGTGCCCCCACGCTAGAGGAAAAGTTATCCTTGCAAAAGCAGCAAAGGGAGCTGGAGGCCAAACGCACCAAGCTTCGGCGTGAGCTATTTATGCGCCAAGACGCGATTGAGTCGGAGCGCAACGCGCTGATCGATCAATTGGAGTCGCAGCTCCAGCAGCAGGTGCGACAACAAGATCTGTTCACTGTTGCATGGACATTAGTCTAAATTTCATTCGTTAAAAACAAGAACGATAGGGAGACCATTTACATGACAGCACTTGCGCCTGAATACCTAGAAATTTTGAAAACAGTTTTGGCACGAAGATTCGTCCCACATCTTCCACCACTCTTGGATACGCAAAAGCCAGCGGCGGACCAAGAAAAAAAACAGCTTTCAAGAGCATTTAGCGCCTTTGTTTTGACTAAGCTTTTAGACCTTCCTGCACAAGTTGCTGCTGCCTCTGTAGTCGATGATTTCAATGACAACGGGATCGATGCTATTCACTACGATGAGCAGTCCAATACTCTGTATCTGCTACAGACAAAACTTAAGGCCACAGAACAATTTAAACAAGATGACGCACAAGCATTTTGCGAAGGGGTTCGCTTGTTACTGAAGCAAGACTTCAGCACCTTTAACGAAAACGTGCAACGACGCAAGACTGAGATAGAAAGTGCACTGGATTCATGCAGCTACATACAGTTCGTTGTGCCCTTCACTGGAGATGGCATTTCTGCAGCAGCAAGCAATGCCTTAAACGCATTACTCAATGATGAAAGCTTAGATGAAGAGCGGTTGGTTAAGCATGCCAAGTTTTACACAGCACCAGACATCGTCACCGATCTGCTGGCTGAACAAGCTCATCAACCTGTACACACGGAAATATTTCTGCAGAAGTCCAGAAAAGTCGAAAGTCCTCGAACGTCCTATCACGGTCTTATCCGTTTGACGGACTTGGTTGCCCTGCACCAAGAGCATGACAAGGCACTGTACGAACGCAATATCCGCTACTTCCTTGGCAGTAATAGATCTGATGTAAACACTGCGATTAAAAATACGCTACATGAAACGCCAGGTGACTTTTTCTATCTCAATAACGGGGTAACTGCCATTTGTGACGAGATTGAACCCAAGTCAGCCATAAACGATGCTAAGAAATTAAAGGTTCGTGCCCTCTCAATCATCAATGGCGCGCAAACAATCGCTGCTGCTGCTGAGTTTTCATCCCAGAATCCTGATAAATCAATTGACGATGCAAAGGTAATGTTCACTTTGATCAAAGCACCGTCTGCTGGCACGTTTGGCAAATTCGTGACAAAGGCTCGCAATCATCAAAATCCGGTGCAAGCGATTAACTTTGCTTCATTGGACGAAAATCAGGAACGTTTGCGGCAAGAAATTGCGCATCTAGGCTTCAACTATCAATACCGACCAGAAGCTACTTTCACAGGAAGTGGTGCGATAATAACAATCGAGGAGGCGGTGAGATCCTTGGCATTACTCAAAAATGACCCTCGGTATGTGGTTTGGCTCAAAAGCGAACCAGCACGTCTTGCCATTCCTGATTCAACGGAATACAAGGCGCTATTCACTACGAATCTAAGTGGTGTTGCACTCATCAATGCTGTGCTTTATCAACGTGAAATCCGTAGTTTTGTTATGGGCTATGAAAATAGCACGCCGGTACACAGCCTGGAACGATTGATTTATCGTCATGGTGTCTACGCAATTGCTGCAGTCATGATGAAACGCTTACGCGCGCGCATTCTGGCAACCTCTGTGGTAGACGAAACCAAAATTTCAGCGTTGATTGGTCAACCACTAGATCAGCTAAGACAAAACGTTGTTGATCTCGCGATAGATCCTGCATCACAGCGATCAAAGCTTCAAGAAGGTCCATTGGCACACTTCAAAAAGCTGGAAAGTGCCATCCCATTCATCAATGAGTTGATGAAGAAAAATTTTGGGCTTCCTCATTTTCAAACTACAACCGATCCCGTAAAGCTACATCAGCTAGCTGCTGAGAAAAAAGACTTGGCACACGATTTAGCAGAGCGCCTGTCTCAAGCTGCTCCACAATTATGAGATTATTGATATGAGCAAACAAAAACTGGAACTAACCTGGATAGGCAAGGAAAAGCGCCCCAAGCTGGAGCCGCGCATCCTGCTGGAAGATCCTAGCAAGTCGTACCACGCCAAGCAGCGTGTGACTGAGAACGACATCTTCGATAACCGACTGATCTTTGGCGATAACTTGCTTGCGTTAAAGGCGTTGGAGCAGGAGTTTTCGGGGAAGGTTAAGTGCGTCTTCATCGACCCACCCTATAACACTGGTAGCGCATTTACGCATTATGACGATGGATTAGAGCACTCGATTTGGTTAGGTCTAATGCGAGATCGATTGGAGATCATCCAGAGACTTATTTCCGAAGATGGATCTCTATGGATAACGATAGATGATAACGAAGCTCATTACCTAAAAGTCTTATGCGACGAAGTATTTGGACGTGCTAATTTCGTCTCAAATGTGGTTTGGCAGAAGAAATACACTGTCTCGAACGACGCCAAATGGCTAGCAGATACTCACGACCATATTCTCATCTACGCTAAGAACAAAGAAACTTGGCGACCCAATCGCCTTGAGCGTACCGCTGAAATGGACAGCCGCTACCGCAATCCGGACAACCACCCTAAAGGTCCTTGGAAAGCTACGCCCTTATATGCAAAGCGCACAGGCTCTGAAAAGGAGCAAGCTTTTTCCTTTCGTTTTAAGAATGGTGTTGAATGGACACCTCCTCGCGGTACTTCTCCTAGGTTCCCTGCAGAAGCACTACGCAAAATGGATGACAACAACGAGATCTGGTTTGGCAGCAATGGCGATGCAAACCCTTCTAGAAAGACGTTTCTCAGCGAATTAAAGCTATCTGCCCCTCCAGCACCTACTTTTTGGCTTCATACCGATGCCGGTAACAACCATGAAGCAAGAGAAGAGGTAAAAGCAATCAATCCAGATGATGCTTTCGCCACGCCTAAGCCTGAGAAATTACTCCATCGAATTATCGGATTAGCGACTAATCCTGGTGACCTCATCCTCGACTCGTTTGCTGGCTCTGGAACTACTGGCGCAGTTGCCCACAAAATGGGCCGCCGCTGGATCATGGTCGAACTCGGCGAACATTGTCATACCCATGTCATCCCACGCCTTCAAAAAGTCATTGATGGCAATGATCAGGGTGGTATTTCAAAATCCCTGAACTGGCAAGGTGGCGGCGGATTCCGCTACTACAAACTTGCCCCCAGCCTGATCGTGAATGACCGCTGGGGCAATCCCGTGATCAACCCCGAGTACAACGCAGCGCAGTTGGCCGAAGCCATTGCTAAGCTGGAAGGATTCACCTACGCGCCGTCCGATTCAGCTTGGTGGCAGCACGGCAATTCCAGCGAGCGTGACTTCATCTACGTCACCACCCAGAACCTGTCTGCAGATCAGTTGCAAGCACTGTCCGAAGAAGTCGGCAGCGACAAAAGTTTACTGGTTTGCTGCGCTGCTTTTCATGGGGTGACTGCAGCCAAGGCATCCGAACGTTGGCCGAACCTGACGCTCAAGAAAATTCCAAAAATGGTGCTGTCCCGTTGTGAATGGGGGCATGACGACTACAGCCTGAACGTTGCCAACCTGCCGATTGCGGAGAAAGCAGAACCAACGGAAGAACCCACGCCCGCCACCAGCGGTGCTACACGCAAATCTAAGAAGTCCGCAGCCACTAATGCTGTGCAAAGCGGTCTATTTGGGGAGAACGAAGAATGAATGCACGCGTCCTGAACGCTGTCACTGGCCGATTGTCTCTGCGCCCGCCGCAGGCGCAATCTCTGGAAAAACTTGCACGCGCTATTGAAGCGGTACCGGGGCTACTGAGCCACGAGGATCGCGATGTAGCCGCAGCCCTTGCCACCTTAAAAGCTGAGTTCCCAACGTTGGAGGACTTTGAGCGCGAGTTTCCTTCGCTGTGCTTTGCCTTGGCAACGGGCGTAGGTAAGACACGTTTGATGGGCGCATTCATTGCCTATTTGCACTTAGAGCATGGCATTAACAACTTCTTTGTGCTCGCGCCGAACCTGACGATCTACAACAAGCTGATTGCAGACTTCACGCGCAACACGCCCAAGTACGTTTTCAAGGGCATTGCGGAGTTTGCACAGCAACCCCCGTTGATCATCACAGGGGACAACTACGATCAAACGGGCGCAGTGGTACAAGACCAGCCCGCAGGCTTTGCGCATGACGTGCGCATCAACATTTTCAACATTTCCAAAATCAACTCGGAAGTGCGCGGTGGTAAGGAGCCTCGCATAAAGCGCATGCGCGAGGTGCTGGGCGACAGCTATTTCAATCACCTAGCTAACCTGCCCGACCTTGTTCTGTTGATGGACGAATCGCACCGCTACCGCGCCAGCGCGGGGGTACGTGCTATCAATGAGTTGAACCCATTGTTTGGCCTGGAAGTGACCGCTACGCCGTTTGTGGAAACAACGCGTGGCCCTGTGCCTTTCAAGAACGTGGTGATGGACTACCCATTGGCACGGGCCATGGAAGATGGCTTCGTCAAAGAGCCTGCCGCCGTGACCCAGCGCGGTTTTGACCCCAAGGCATACTCTGCGGAAGAGTTGGAAAAGATCAAGCTGGAAGACGGTATCCGCCTGCACGAGAGCACCAAGGTGGAGCTACTGACCTATGCCCGAGAAAACAATGCGAAGGTGGTCAAGCCGTTCATGTTGGTGATTGCGAGAGATACCACACATGCTTCGCAGCTCAAGGCGCTGATTGAATCTTCAGCCTTCTACGAAGGGCGCTATGCGGGCAAGGTCATCCAAGTGGACTCCAGCCGCTCTGGTGCAGAAGAAGAGGAAATGATCAGCAAACTGCTGGCCGTTGAAAGTGTGGATGAACCGACAGAAGTCGTTATCCACGTCAATATGCTCAAAGAGGGCTGGGACGTTACCAACCTCTACACCATCGTGCCCTTGCGGGCAGCCAATGCGCGCACACTGATTGAACAATCGATTGGCCGTGGCTTGCGCTTGCCCTACGGAAAACGCACAGGTGTGGCGGCAGTGGATCGACTGAACATCGTTGCCCACGACAAGTTCCAAGAGATCATTGACGAAGCGAATCGTGGCGACTCACCCATCCGGCTCAAGCAAGTCATTCTGGAAGCGCCAAGCGCAGATGACAAAAAAGTGAGCGTACAGGTCAGCTCCGGTGTAATGACACGACTTGGTCTGGCCCAAACGCCTGCAGAGGCAGTCAATACAAGCAGCACGACTACCGCTACGACTGGGGCGTCAGCTACCACATCTGCCACCACACCAGCGCCCGTTTTCACTACGGAGCGTGAACGCCAAGCTGCCCAGGTGGTTATGGAGGTCATCAGCAAGTACGAGGTGAAACGTGACCTTGTGCCCACAAGCAATGCACTGCTTACTCCTGCGGTGCAATCTGCCATCGTGGCGGAAGTGACGGAGAGATTAAAGCCTACACAGGGCAACTTGCTGGCAAACGCGGATGATGCCCAACCTGCTCTTGATGTCTCGGCAGTGGTGGCGAAGACGACGGAAATCGTCGTCCAGCAAACCATTGACATTCCGCGCATTGCAGTGGTGCCTAAAGGCGAAGTCACCAGTGGTTTCCGCCCTTTTAAGCTGGGAATGCTGCCGAACTTCCAGCCCGGACAACGCGAAATCATTGGCAAAGAGTTGCGCACCAACGAGCGGTTCTCCATGAGTCGCGAAACGGGCATTCGGGAACAACGCTTTGAGGACTACATCGTCAAAAAGCTGATCGACTTTGACGACGTGGATTACTTCACACAGGCTGAGTTGCTGTACGTCTTGGCCGGTCAGGCAGTGGCTCACTATCAAGCGCAGAACTACTCCGATAACGAGCTGCACGAAGTGCTCGACACCTATGGTGCTGAGCTTGCACGCTTGATCCATGCGGAAATGATGAAGCACTTCTGGGAAGAAGCTACTGACTACGAAGTTCAGGTGAGCCGAGGGTTTACCGAACTCAAGCCCTGCAACTACACGGTGGTTGCCGGACAAACTCCGCAGAGTTATCGCGATACGGTCACTGAGCTGAGCAAAATCAAGCAGATGCTGTTTGGCGGTTTCTCACGCAGCCTGTACCCACTGCAAAAATTTGATTCAGACACCGAACGACGCTTCTCGGTCATCTTGGAAGATGACGCTTTGAAGTGGTTCAAGCCCGCCAAGGGGCAATTCCAGATTTACTACAAGCTGGGCAACGACCAGCCTGAGTACATCCCTGACTTCGTGGCCGAAACCGATTCGATGATTTTCATGGTGGAAACCAAGAAACGTGACGATCTGACTTCGGAAGAAGTGAAAGCCAAGGCAGCGGCTGCTGCGAAGTGGTGCACACACGCCTCCAACCATGCGGCAACCGTTGGCGGTAAGCAATGGCGATACCTGCTGGTACCACACGATCAAATCAAAGAGTCGGAACGACTTACCGACTTCTTGCGGTTTGAAGTGAAGGCATAGCCGTCGGGTAGAGCCCCTTGAGCGGGCTCTACCTTGGTTAAAGGGTAATCTGTTGATTTCCACCCAGAAGTGACCCACTAGCCCCCGGTTTTTCCATCTCAATCTGACCCACGCATTAACCCTAGC